>JALZII010000046.1 GCA_030860365.1 Actinomycetota bacterium | reverse complement strand
CCCCGAGCTGACCAAGCTGCTGGGTCGCCTGCACTACCGCACGAGCTACGGCCAGAACGTTCTCGCCCACTCGATCGAGTGCGCGCGGCTGGCCGCGCTGCTGGGGGCCGAGCTGGGCGCAAGCCCCAAGACGGCGGCCCGCGCCGCGCTGCTGCACGACGTGGGCAAGGCCGTCTCCCACGAAGTCGAGGGCCCGCACGCGCTCGTTGGTGGGGAGCTCGCGCGTCGCCACCAGGAGTCCGAGGCGGTGGCGCACGCCATGGAGTCCCATCACAACGAGGTCGAGCCACAGACCGTGGAGGCCGTGATCGTGCAGATAGTGGACTCGCTGTCGGGGGCGCGGCCCGGGGCGCGGGGCGAGTCCCTGGAGCGGTACGTCACGCGCCTGCACGATCTCGAGGCGGTGGCCAAGCGCCACGCGGGGGTGGAGAAGGTCTACGCCATGCACGCCGGTCGCGAGATCCGCGTCATCGTCGAGCCGGAGCAGCTCGACGACGACGGCGCCACGCTGCTCTCCCACCAGATCGCCCGCGCCGTCGAGCGCGAGCTGGAGTACCCGGGCCAGGTCAAGATCACGGTGATCCGCGAGAGCCGGTCCACCGACTTCGCGCGGTGAACGCAGGAGCCTGCGGTCTCGCCCGAGATCGTTCGGCGCGGTGCTCGCCGCTTGGCGGGGATCGCTCCGGCGTCCTCGGCCGGCGTGGTGGGCGCCCCCGATGCCCACCAACGTTTGGGGTCGCATTCTGGCCACAGGCCGGTTAGGGTCGCGTTCCTTGGCGCTTTGACCCAAGTGCCCCTGGCCCCCGCAGAAAGGAACCGCATGTCCCGCATAGGCCGAAAGTGCCTCGCCGCCGCTCTACCGCTGGTCGTACTGCTCGCCGCTGGCTGTGGCAAGGACGAGAAGGAGGACAAGGAGGCGAGCCAGCCGAGCAAGCCCAAGGCACTTGCGATCACGGCCTCGGGGGCGGGCAAGGCGGTAAAGCTCTCGGTACCCGCCAGCGCTGAGGCGGGCGTGACCGAGATCCGCTTCCAGAACCAGTCCCAGTCCCCCCGGGACGCTGGGCTCGTCCGCATCGAGGGCAATCACACGGTCGAGGACGTGGCCAAGATCTTCGAGAGCGAGGGTGGCCCGATCCCTTCCTGGATCACCGACGGGGGTGGGGTCGGCCAAGTGCAGCCCGGGCAGACGGGGACCGTTACCGAGCAGCTTCGCGAGGGCAAGTACTTCGTGGCTTCGTCCGAGAGGGACGGCAAGCCCGCGACCGCCGAGCTCACCGTGAAGCCCGGTGGGGGTGGCGGCCAGCTGCCGCGAGCAGACAGCAAGATCGAAGCCAAGGAGTACTCGTTCACCACGAGCGGGTTGAAGGCGGGGCGCCAGAAGGTGGAGTTCGCCAACACGGGCAAGGAGCTGCACCACGCCATCGGTCTCAAGGTCAAGCCGGGCAAGACGCCCGCCGACCTCAAGAAGTTCTTCGACAGCGAGGGGAAGGGGCCGCCGCCGTTCGACGAGAAGGGCGGGTTCGACACGGCGGTCATCGACGGTGGGCAGCGTCAGGTCGTCGACCTCGACCTCAAGCCCGGCAAGTACGCGGTGGTGTGCTTCATCCAGGACCGCAAGGGCGGGCCCCCGCACGTCGCCAAGGGCATGGTCTCGGACGTGACGATTCCCTAGAGCAGGCTGATCTATCCTCGGCGGCGTGCCCGCGCCGCCGAGGACATACCACCTGACCACGTTCGGGTGTCAGATGAACGAGCACGACTCCGAGCGCATGGCGGGCATGCTCGATTCGCTCGGCTACCGCGAGGCGCCCGCGCGCGAGGATGCCGAGCTGATCCTCTTCAACACCTGCTCGATCCGCGAGTCGGCCGACAACCGCTTTGTCGGCCACCTGGGCGAGGCCAAGCGGCTGAAGTCCGAGGACCCGGGCCGGGTGATCGGGGTGGGCGGCTGCTGGTCGCAGTCGATGAAGGAGAAGGTCTTCGAGCTGTTTCCCTTCGTGGACGTGG
>JALZII010000009.1 GCA_030860365.1 Actinomycetota bacterium | reverse complement strand
AGAACGCCGAGATGGCGACCGTGATGATGTAGTTGAGCATCTGGCCCCAGGCGGCGAAGAACGACCAGAACTCGTTGAAGGCCCGGCGGGCGAACGAGGAGGAGCCGCCCGCCTCGGGATACATCGTCGTGGCCTCGGTGTAGGTGGCCGCCGTGCAGGCGAAGATGACTCCGGAGATCAGGAAGACCACGGGGGTCATTCCCAACGCGAAGATCGCCACCAGGCCGAGCGCGTAGTAGATCGAGCTGCCCACGTTTCCGTAGGCGGTGGAGAAGAGGGCGCCCGTGCCCAGCACCCGCTCGAGGCCCTGTCCCTTGGGCCTGTACTCGGCCATCGCCGCGGGAAAGCTAGTCCATGGCCCCGTAGGGTCAGCGGGATGGATCTCTCAGGAGTAACCATCCTCATCACGGGCGCCAACCGCGGCATCGGCCGCGCGCTGGCCGACGAGGTCGCCAAGCGCCCCCGCACGAGGGTCCTCGCCGGCGCGCGGTCGCCCGAGAAGCTCGAGGACCCCGGCGAGCTCGTGCCCGTGCGCCTGGACATGTCCTCCAAGGAGTCGATCGCGGAGTGCTGGGCGGGCCTGGACGAGCGGGTCGACGTCCTGTTCAACAACGCGGGGCGGATGACCGGGGGCCTGCTCGAAGAGCAGAACGTGGACGAGATCTACGCGATGTTCCAGGTGAACGTCACGGCCGTGGCGCACCTGACCTGGCTGGCGCTGCCGGCGATGGTCGAGCGCGGCCGGGGCTGGATCGTCAACAACGCGAGCGTCTCGGGCTACGCGTTCTTCCCGTCGGCCTCCACCTACGCGGCTTCGAAGGCCGGCGTGGTGGCGTTCAGCGAAGCGCTGCGGCGCGAGCTGAAGGGCACGGGGGTGGGCGTCACGCACATGGTCACGCCAGGGGTGAAGACCGACATGCTCGACGACACCAAGGAGGCCTACGGACGCCACCTCGACACCTCGGGCTGGGAAGAGGTCGAGCCCGAGGAGTGGGCGGAGAAGGTGGTGTCAGCCGTCGAGAACGACGATCACATCGTCGGGCCGGGGGGACGCACGGCCCTGGCCAAGCTGGCCTCCCGGGGGCCGGCCTTCGTGCTGGATGCCCTCACCGCAAGGGGCTTCAGCCGCGCGAAGCGCCCGTCGTCGGACGGCTGATCTCGGTAGGCGGGCTTGGCGGTGAGGATCTGCGCCACCCCGATGCGCCGCTCCACGAACCCCCCCTCGCACCAGGCCAGGTAGAGGTCCCACATACGCCGGAAGCGCAGGTCGTAGCCCAGGGCCTCGGCCCGCTCGGCGTTGGCCGCAAAGCCCTCGCGCCAGCGACGGACCGTCTCGGCGTAGTGGGGCGAGAGATCCTCCAGGTCGAGGACGCGCATGTCGGTCCGCCGAGCGATGCTGCGCGCGATCACCGCGTGCGAGGGAAGACAGCCGCCGGGGAAGATCACGGTGTTCGCGAAGCTCTTGGCGGCCTTGTCGGGCTCGTAGGCGCGGTCGTCGATGACGATGGTCTGCAGACACATCCGCCCGTCGGGCTCGAGCAGCGCGGAACACTTCTCGAAGAAGGCGCCGAAGTACTGCCAGCCCACGGCCTCCATCATCTCCACCGAGACGAGCTTGCTGTAGGTGCCTTCGAGGTCGCGGTAGTCCTCCATCAGCACCTGCACCCGGCCTTCGAGCCCCTGCTCGCGCACGCGGGCGGCGGTGGCCGCGTGCTGAGCCCGGGAGATCGTGGTGGTGGTGACCCGGCAGCCGTAGCGCTCGGCGGCGTGCACGGCAAGCGACCCCCAGCCGCTGCCGATCTCCACCAGGTGGTCAGCGGGCCCGAGCTCGAGCTTGCGGCAGATCCGGTCGATCTTCTCCCGCTGGGCCTCGGCGAGGCTGATCCCGGCCGGCTCGAACACCGCGCTCGAGTAGGACATGGTCTCGTCGAGGAAGAGCTCGAACAGCTGGTCGCCGAGGTCGTAGTGGGCGGCGATGTGCTTGCGGGCGGCCCCGCGGGTGTTGCGAGGCACCAGGCGGCCGATGCGCTGCAAGGGGATGAGCGCCCGGCGCAGCCGGTCGAGGTCGCGGAGCTCGAGGGCGAAGATCCGCACGAGCGCCACCAGGTCGTCGCATTCGAACCAGCCCTCTCCGTAGGCCTCCGCGGCTCCGAGGCCGCCACGGCGAATGGCCGCCCAGAAGCGCTTGTCGCGCACCTCGATTTCGACCCGCAGCGCAGCGTCTGCGGGGCCGAGATCGTGGCGCTGCCCGTCTTGCTCGAAGATCACCACTTGCCCGTGGCCCAGGCGGGCCAGCAGCCTGAGCGCGATCCGGCGGGTCATCGGGCCGGGTTGGCGTGCCAGGGCACGCCCTTCAGGCGCAGCTTGAGGGCATTGAGGTAGATCCGGGCCGACACCGCGAGCGGCATCACCGGGTAGCGCATGAGCACCCGCCCGAGCGCGGCGGGCGTGAGCTCCCGTCGCTTCATGGACAGCGTGGCGTCGAAGAGCAGCTCGCCCTCGCGGCGGTTCTCGATGTGCACCTGAAGCTGCTCGCCGGGCTCGGTCACGTTCCAGCTGTAGCTCTGGTCCATGTCGTGGAAGGGCGAGACGTGCAGGCGCTTGTCCGCATGCGCCCTCATCACGCCGCCGACGGCGTCGCCGCGGTCGAGCACGTAGCTGTGCTGGTCCCCCCAGGGTGTGTTGGTCACCTCGGCCACAACGGCGTCCACGCGCTCGCCTGCCGGACCTGGCCCCCGCTCGGCTCCGTAGCAGTAGTAGAAGCTCACGGGGTTGAACAGGTAGCCCAGCGTGCGCACGCCGGCGAGCACGCGCACCGGCCCTTTCGGGCGCCGGCCCGTGCGCTCGGCCACCAGTTCGCGCACCGACTCGTCGAGCGGCGTCGCGGGGTCGCCCAGGTAGTCGTCGCGGCGAAACTGGGCCACCGCTCGCCCCCGGGCCGACCACAGCGGGTTGCCGTCGAAGAGCGCGGGCAGCTCGCCGAGGTCGAGCAGCGGCATGAACACCCGGTACTCGAACGAGTGCTCCACCGGCGTGAAGCGCCGGTGCCGCATGACGCCCTCATAGACGGCGCTGGCGCTCATGAGGGGATCGAGCGGCGGTGCTCGGCCGGCCAGCGCCCGGCCTGCGCCCCGGCGCTATGGCTCCGGTCGAAGCTCTCGCACACCTTCAGTGCGCTGTTCACCCCGTCCTCGTGGAAGCCGTAGCCCCACCAGGCGCCGCAGAAGTGGGTGCGGTTGCGACCGCTCACCTCGTCCCAGCGCCCCTGGGCCGCCACGCCCGCGCGCGTGTAGACAGGGTGGGCGTACCGGATCCGCTTCACCACCTTCTCGGGATCTATCTGCTCGCTGCGGTTGAGCGTCACGCACAGCTGGGTGGCTGAGCGAAGCGACTGCAGGTTGTTCATGTGGTAGGTGACCGTGGTCTGGGCGACGGGCTCGTCGAGCAGGTGGTAGTTCCAGCTGGCCCAGGCGCGCCGGCGCTTGGGCAGCAGCGAGCGGTCGGTGTGGAGCACGGCCTCGTTGGGCTGGTAGGGGATGGCCCCCAGCACCTCGGACTCGGCCTGGGTCGGGTCGGCCAACATGCCGAGCGCCTGGTCGGAGTGGGTGGCGAGCACCACCTCGTCGAAAGCCTCGGGCTCACCCCCGGCGGGGGTCACCTCCACGCGGTCCTCGAAGCGCTCCACGCGCGTCACCGGCGTGCTCAGCCTCATCCGGTCGTCCAGCGGGCCGGTGATCCTCTCCACGTAGCGGTGGCTGCCGCCCACCACCGTCTTCCACTGGGGGCGGCCGGTCAGGCCGAACATTCCATGGTTGGCGAAGAACTCCGCCAGCAGGCTTGCCGGGAAGGACCACATCTGCGTGGGATCGGCCGACCACACCGCGGAGGCCTGGGGCACGATCAGGTGGTCGATGAACTCACGCGAGTAGCCGCCCTCGTCCAGGTAGTCGCCCAGCGAGGGGCCCGCGCCGTTGAGGCCCACCAGAGCGGGTGCCTGGCGGTTGAACCGCACCAGGTCGCGGACCATCCGCAGGAAGCTCGGGCGCGCGAGGTTCGCGCGGTCGGCGAACAGGCCGTTCGCCGAGGCGCCGCTGTACTCCAGATCGCCTTCCCGGTCGCTGACCGAGAAGCTCATGTCCGAGGGCTGCGTCGCCACTCCGAGCCGCTCGAGCAGGCGCTCGAAGTTGGGGTAGTTGCGGTCGTTGAGCACGATGAAGCCGGTGTCGACCCAGTGGGTCTCGTCGGCGGTGTCCACCCGCACCGTGTTCGTGTGCCCGCCCGGGTAGTCGTTGGCCTCGAACACCGTGACGTCGTGCGCCTCGCTGAGCAGGTGGGCGCAGACCAGGCCCGATACACCAGCCCCCACGACGGCGACCCTCACGACTCCGCCGCTGCCAGGGCCGCCCCCGCGGCCACGGCGGCGCCGGCGAGGGCGAGGGTACCCCAGCGCGAACGCGAGGGCAGGGAGTCGCCCGCGACGAACGCGGAGACGATGTCCGCGCCGTCGCAGGCCATGGCGGCAATCAGCCAGGGTCGAAGGTCCTCGTCGTTCAGGACCGCCGCGACCGTGCCACCGGCCAGCGCGACGTCACGCGCACCGAGGCCGCGAAGGATCACCTGCGTCTGGTCGCGCCCGGCGTCTCCGGGAATCCAGCCGGAGGCGAGCCTCCCCGGAACAACGGCCAGCCCGACACCGAACAGGCCGCGGGCCGCGGCGAAGGCCAGGCTCAGGGTCTTGGCGGAGTCCACGCCCACCTATACGGCGACCCTCCCCAGTCCGATCAGTCCCCAAGGAGGCGAGCGGCGGCCCCGACTGACAAGCTAACTTTCCCTTTGAGTGATCAACGACGTCCGCAGGCGACGCCGCGAGCGAAGCCTCTCGCAGGCCCAGCTGGCGCGCGAGCTCGGCGTCTCTCGTCAGACCATCAACGCGATAGAGAACGACCGCTACACGCCCACGCTCCCCCTGGCGATCGCCCTGGCTCGCTTCTTCGAGTCGGCCGTAGAGGAGGTCTTCCATGTCGATGCACAGCCGTAGGCCGCGTCAGACCCGGTGGAACCACCCGGCGTTCACGCTCTCGCTGATGGCCATCCTGGCCGCGGCGGCCGTCATAGGCGGCAAGGTCGTCCTGGGCCTCTACTTCCTGGGGCTGGGGCTGCTCATCACGCTCGCAGTCCAGCTGGGCGTGCGGCGAAGCGAGCGCTTTCGAGAGACCTTCGAGGCCGACGAGCGCTGGGGCCTGGTCGACATGCAGGCGGGCCGGCTGGCCGCCCTGGCGATGGGAGGGGTCCTGATAGCCGGGCTCGCCTTCGAGCTGGCCCAGGGGCGCTCCCTGGACCCGTGGGCAACGGCCGTGCTCGTCGTGGGCGGGCTGACCTACTCGGGGGCCCAGGTGATCCTGTCTCGCCGCTCATAAACCCCCCTCCACATTTTGTGTAAAGGCAGCTTGACATTTGACCCCGCGGCTGATTCCCTCGATCGAACCCGACCAGCGAGGAGCGTGATGAGCGAAGTCCGAGAGCTGGGGCCGCCCGCGGGCCGCAGGGCGGCCAGGCGCGCGGGTTAGGTCCCCGGACGATGTCGCGACTCACCAAGAGGATTCGCGAGCTCAGGCAGCCCTTACGCCCACCAGCTCGATGTCGACGGCAAGCACATCGAGGTGCGGCCTGACTCCACGTGGCGCAAGCACACGCTGAAGCTCATCGTCGACGGCGAGGCTGTGGACGAGAGCACCCACGCCATTCACAACTTCTTCAGGCTCGAGGGCGGCGGCGTCGAGGTGCGCGCCCGGAGCAACATGCTGGGCAACGTCCTGCGGGCCGAGCTCGTCCGCGACGAGGGCAACGTCCTCCTCGCCCCCGAGCCGGGCAGCCCCGCCGCCGAGCTCGAGAAGCTGGCCCGCGACAGACCGAAGGTCTACGCGGCCCGCCACGTGGCCAAGGCCTTCGCCGCGGCGTTCATCGGCGTGCTGGGCCTCGGCGCCCTGTTCGGGTTCTGATCCCGGACATCGACCTGCCGTTCAAGGTGCCCGACGTCGATATCGAAGTACCCGACTGGGCCGAGATCATGATCGAGGGCCTCTTCCAGTTCGTGCTCCCGGTAGCCATCGCCGTCCGCGCTCGCCGTGCGTGAGTACCGCCGCCGCAGGCGACGCCGAGAGCTGCGGTCCGCAGGGGCCGCTCGCGGGGTCCCGGAGACCCCGTCGCCAGGGGAGTAGGCACACCGCGCGCACGATGACGCCGGAACAGCCACACCGGGGACGACGCACAAGCTTGCCGCTGAGCGGGCGGGTCGCTCTCGTCACCGGTGTGAGCCGGCGGGCCGGGATCGGCTACGGGCTTCGGCGCTCGCGTCTTCCTGCACCACTACGCCCCTCACGACTCCGAGCAGCCGTGGGGCGCAGACGACATCGACGAGGTCCTGTCCGGCGTGCAGGAACAGCTCGCCGAGGGAACCCGCCTCGCACAACGCTCGGCCGACCTCGCCGAGCCGCAGGCACCCGAGCTGCTGATCGACGCCGCGGTGCGCGAATTCGGCCACGTCGACGTGCTCGTGTGCAATCACGCCCGCAGCGGTGCAGACGGCCCCCTCGGCGAGCTCGACGCCGCCCGCCTCGACGCCCACTGGGCAGTAAACGCGCGCTCGTGCATCCTGCTCGCACAAGCGTTCGCTGCCCAGCACGATGGGCGAGCGGGCGGGTGCATCACCTTCATGACCTCCGGCCAGGGCCTCGGCCCGCTGCCCGGCGAGGTCGGCTACGCGGCGGCGAAGGCCTCGCTGGCCGGCATCACGGTCACACTTGCCGACCAGCTGGCCGACGCGCACATCCGCCTGAACACCGTCAACCCCGGACCGGTGGACACCGGCCACGTCACCAACGAGGTGCGGCGGCTCACCGGTCCCATGTTCCCATTCGGCCGCTGGGGGCACCCCGACGACGCGGCCCGGCTCATCGCCTGGCTCGCGACCGACGACGCCGAGTGGATCACCGGGCAGGTCATCAACACCGAGGGGGGCTTCGGTCGCTGGCGCCCGCGCGGCCCCGCGTGAGCGGGCGGTGATGTCCACCTCCCTACGGCTGGGGCAGCCTCGGGAGGACGATGGGCGACCCGCGCCTGACTCGTGGCGACTTTGCCGGACATCGTCCGGTGAACTCGCCACGGGTCGGCTCTGCTTCCCTCAGACCAGGAAAGGGATGATCAGGATCGCCACGATGTTGGCCACCTTGATCATGGGGTTGATCGCCGGGCCCGCGGTGTCCTTGTAGGGGTCCCCCACCGTGTCGCCGGTGATCGAGGCTTCGTGCGCGGCCGAGCCCTTGCCGCCGTACTCGCCGTCCTCGATCAGCTTCTTGGCGTTGTCCCACGCCCCGCCCCCGGCGGTCATGGAGACCGCCGCGAAGAACCCCACCACGATCACGCCGATCAGCAGGCCGCCCAGCGCCTGGGCGGAGAGCAGGCCCACGATCACCGTCACGACGATCGGGATCAGCGCCGGCAGGATCATCTCCCGCTGCGCGGTCTTGGTGACGATCGACACCGCTCGCTTGTAGTCGGGCTTCTCGCTGCGGTCCATGATGCCGGGCTTTTCCTTGAACTGCCGGCGCACCTCCTCCACCACCTCGCCGCCGGCGCGGCCGACGGACTCGATCGACAGGGCCGCGAACAGGTAGACCATCATCCCGCCGATCAGCAGGCCGACCAGAACCTCGGGCTGTGAGATGTCGAAGGTGACGACGCTCTCGCCCTCGGTCCTGGCCTCGGCGTTGAGCTCCTCGACGAAGGCGGCGAAGAGCACCAGGGCGGCCAGCACGGCCGAACCGATGGCGTACCCCTTGGTCACGGCCTTGGTGGTGTTGCCCACCGCGTCGAGCGGGTCGGTCACGTTGCGCACGTCCTCGGGCAGCTCGGCCATCTCGGCGATGCCTCCCGCGTTGTCGGTGATCGGGCCAAAGGCGTCGAGCGCAACGATCAGGCCGGTCAGCGAGAGCTGGGCCATCACGGCCACGCCGATGCCGTAGATGCCGCCCAGCTTGTTGGCGAGCAGGATGCCGAGCGCGATCAGGATGGCCGGGAGCGCCGTGGACTGGAAGCCCTGAGCAAGGCCCTGGATGATGTTGGTCGCGTGACCGGTCTCCGAGGCGCGCGCGGTGGTGCGGACCGGGCGAAAGCGGGTGGAGGTGTAGTAGTCGGTGATGACGAACAGGCCGGCCGTGACGCCGATGCCGATCAGGGTGCACAGCCAGAAGTCGATGCCGCTCGCGCCCTCGGCGCCCCCCATGAGCAGGGCGGAGGCGCCGGACTGGACGCTGACGTCGTCCATGAGCCAGAGCGTGATGGGCAGGAAGGCCGCGGCGGCCAGCACGCCGGAGACGATCAGGCCCTGGTAGAGCGCGCGCTCCACGTTGCCCGCGCGGCTGCGCACGGCGTAGGTGCCGATGATGGAGGCGATGATCGACACGCCGCCGATCACCAGCGGGTAGACGGCCACCTCGCCGAGCTGGTTGAACGTCAGCACGCCCAGGAGCATCACCGCGACGGCGGTCACGGCGTAGGTCTCGAAGAGGTCCGCGGCCATGCCGGCGCAGTCGCCTACGTTGTCACCCACGTTGTCGGCGATCACGGCCGGGTTGCGGGGATCGTCCTCCGGGATGCCCGCCTCGATCTTGCCCACGATGTCCGCGCCCACGTCGGCGGCCTTGGTGAAGATGCCCCCGCCGAGGCGGGCGAACACGGAGATCAGCGAGCCGCCGAAGCCCAGGCCGATCAGCGCGTCGATGGAGTCCTTCTTGTCGACGTCGAAGAGCTGCAGGGCGCCGTAGTAGCCCGCGACGCCCAGGAGGGCCAGGCCGGCGACGAGCATGCCGGTGATGGCGCCGCCCTTGAAGGCCACCTGGAGCGCCTGCGCCACGCCCCCGCGGGCCGACTCGGCCACGCGGGCGTTGGCCCGCACCGAGACGTTCATGCCGATGAAGCCGGCCGCCGCGGAGAACGAGCCGCCGATCAGGAAGCCGATCGCGGTGCGCACGTCGAGGGCGATCGCGAGCAGCACGGCGAGCACCACGGCGACGATGCCGATGATCTGGTACTGGCGGGTCAGATACGCGCTCGCCCCCTCCTGAATCGCCAGGGAGAGCGACTGCATCTCATCGTTGCCAGGCGACTTGGCCAGCAGCCAGCGAGAGGTGAGCACCCCGTAGACCACGGCGGCCCCGGCGCACACGAGCGCGACGATCACTCCGTAGTCGGTCAGAAATTCAGTCAAGTCGAGTCCTCCGGAGGGCTTAGTGGACGATCGCGCTCGAGAGGGCCGCGGCGCAGGCGTCCTGAGGCTGCGGCCCGATCTTCGGGACCGCTCGGAACAGGAGCGCGCGCAGTCTATCGAGGTTGTCGGAGAACACCGCGAACGCCTGTTCGGCAGTCACCGCCTCGACCCCATCGAGACCCACGTCGTAGTCGGTCACCAGGCCCAGGCCGGCGTAGCAGAGCTCGAGCTCCCGCGCCAGCCACGCCTCGGGGTACTGGGTCATGTTCACCAAGTCGAAGCCCGACTCGGAGAACCAGCGCGACTCGGCGCGCGTGGAGAAGCGCGGGCCCTGGGTCACCACCACGGTGCCGCCGCGCACCACCTCCCCGCCCGCCGCCTCGGCCAGCACCCGTCCGAGGTCGGGGCAGTAGGGGTCGGCCGCGGCGACGTGGGTGGTCTGCGGTCCGTCGTAGAAGGTGTCCTCCCGCCCGGTCGTGCGGTCGACGAACTGGTCCACCACCACGAACGAGCCGGGCGTGAGGTCGCGGCGCAGGGAGCCGCAGGCAAAGGGGCCGATCAGCCGCCGCACCCCGAGCTGCTTCATGGCCCAGAGGTTGGCCCGGTAGTTCACGCGGTGAGCCGGGAGCGAGTGATCGTCGCCGTGGCGCGGCATGAAGGCGACCTGCCGGCCCTCGATCTCCCCCACCCGGAGGCGGGCGGACGGGGGCCCGTAGGGCGTGTCGACCGCCACCTCCTCCACCTGGTCGAGGAAGCGGTAGAAGCCCGACCCGCCGAAGATCCCTACGAGTGCATCCGGCCGGAAGGACGGGTGTGCTAGCTCCCCGGAGGAGTCCAGATACGCGATGGCGCCTCTTCGGGCTTGGGGGCCTGCTGGGGCTCGGCGGTGGGGGGCGCCGGCGGAGGAGCCTCGCCCCCCGCGACGTCGCCGCTCTCGCGCACGTAGATCATCTGCAGCTGGCTCACGGCGTCCCTGACGGGGCCGAGCTCGTCCTGAGGGCACAGCGGCAACAGCGCACGGACCGCCTCGATGGCCTGGCGAGCCTGCTCGAGATCCTTGGCGCCCTCCGCGGTAAGCCTGGTGCCGGCGACGTTGACCAGCGTGACCACCGTCTGCAGCACCACGTCCTCGACCCGAAGCTGCGCCAAGGCCTCGCGCAGCTCCTCCTCCGTCGGCTCCGGTGTGCTCATGTCCTGACCTCCTCGCGTGCGTAGGTGTCGCGGCAGAGCTCGACCTCGGCGTCGAAGACCTCTCGAATGGAGGCTCCCTCGCCCAGCGCGCGCCGCTGGCGCTGGGCGCCGTTCTCGTCCGGCAGGACGGGGTCGAGGCCGAGCACCCCCCGTGCGGGCGCCGTCCACGCCAGCAGCCGGTCGGCGAGGGCCGAGGCGGAGAACTCCTCGGCGCGGGCCAGGTCGATCATCCGTCCGTCGAGGCCGTGGCGAATCGCTCGCCACAGGTTCTCCTCGATCAGCCGTGCCGGGGGGTCCTCGAACGTGACGCCCTCGTCGTAGTCCAGCGCCGCCTGGGCCACACAGGCGGTGATGAGGCCGGCCAGCGCCGTGGAGTCGGCCGCCGAGGACTGGGCGTCGCAGATGCGCACCTCGACGGTCCCAAAGGCGTGGTGCGGGCGCACGCTCCACCACAGCTGGGTGTGCTCGACCAGCGAGCCGGTCTTCACCAGCAGCTCCACGTAGTCGGCGTAGGCCGCCCACGAGCCGAAGGCGTCGGGGATCCCACAGCGCGGAAAGCTCTTGGTGAAGATCTGGCTGCGAACGGAGTGCAGGCCCGAGTCGCGGCCGTCGAGGGAGGGCGAGTTGGCTGATATCGCGAGCAGCTCGGGGAGAATCGGCCGGAGGCGGTCGCAGACCTTGATCGCCCGGTTGGCGCCCTTGACACCCACGTGCACGTGCAGCGAGAACGTGTTGTTTCGCCACGCTACGTAGCCCAGGTCCTCGTTGAGGCGGCGGTAGTGCGCGGTGTCGATGATCCGCTGGTCCTGCCAGGGGCTGAAGGGATGGGTGCCCGTGGCGGCCAGCGCGGCCTGGTGGTGGCCGGCCAGAGCGAAGAGCCGAGGGCGGGCGGCGTCCTGGCGCCGGGTGGCGTCGGCGAACGTCTCCCCCCGTCCCGACCGGATCTCGATCTCGGACGCGATCAGCTCGCCCGCCACCGACTCGGCGAGCACTTCGTCGGCCTGGGCGGCCTCGGCCAGCTCCTCGTAGCGCTGGTCGAGCGCCTGCGTGAAGGGACTGAGGATCGCGAACTCCTCCTCGATCCCGACCGTGAAGTCCGCAGAGGCCTCGAAGACCTCCCGTGCCTTGGGCATGTCGAGCATCAGCTCAGCTCAGCTCAGGTCAGGTAGAAGTACAGCGCGTACAGCAGGTCCACAGCCGGGCTCGAGGTGTGGACGGTCACCTCCGGCGGCACTTGGACGAGCGCGTCGGAGTAGTTGAAGATGATCCTCACGCCGGCCTCGACGAGGTCGTCGGCCACGCTCTGGGCCGCCTCGGTGGGCACCGCCAGCACGCCCACCACCACGTCCTCGTCGCGAATCACCGTCTCCAGGTCCTCGTAGGGCCGGACCATCAGGCTCTCCCCCACCCGGGCCCCGATCCGCCGGGGGTCGGTGTCGAACAGCGCCACGATGCGAAAGCCGTGGTCGGCGAAGACCGCCGAGCCGGCTATGGCCTGGCCCAGGTGCCCGGCGCCGAACAGGGCGATGTTGTGCTGCCCGCTGGTGCGCAGGATCTTGCGAATCTGCGAGTGCAGCGACTCGACGTTGTAGCCCACGCCGCGCTTGCCGAACTTGCCGAACCCCGACAGGTCACGGCGGATCTGAGTCGAGTTGACGTGGGTGTAGTCGGCCAGCTCCTGCGAGGAGATGGTCTGCTTGCCCATCTTGCGCGCCTGGGTGAGGACCTGGAGATAGCGCGAGAGGCGAGCGGCCACACCCAGCGACAGCCGCTCCGAGCTGCCGTCGATCAGGCCCTGAGCTCCGATCGAGGGCTCCTGGTAGCTCACGGTCGAACCATACCTACCCGCCGGCGCAGCTCCGCGGCGTCGACGAAGTGCTCGAAGGCCTCCTCGCCATCGATCTCCACCACGGGAATCCGCTCTCCCAGGCGGTTCGCGAGCACCGGGTCGAGGGTGATGTCGACCTCGTCGAGCTCGAAGCCGACGTCGCGCCGGACGCCGTCCACCACCGCCCGAGCGTCGTCGCAGAGGTGGCAGCCCGGCTTGCCGTAGAGGGTCACGAGGGTCATACGAGCCGGGCGGCGGCATCGAGTTTCAGGTAGTCCGGGTAGGCCAGGGGCTTCAGGAACCGTGCTGCCCCGGCAATCATCGCGGCGTTGTCGGTGCAGAGCTCCACGGGAGGGACCCATACCGCCACCCCCAGCGCCCGCGCCGAATCCCGCAGCTTCGAGTTCGCGGCCACGCCGCCGCCCAGAGCCAGTCGCGTGAGGCCCTCTTGCTCCAGCGCCTGGCCCACCCGCACGAGAAGGGCGTCGACGATCGCCTGCTGGTAGGACGCCGCGAGGTCGGGCCGGCTGGCGTCGGGGTCGTCACGGAGGCGGTACAGCAGGGCCGTCTTCAGTCCGCTGAACGAGAAGTCGAGCCCCTCACCCGGCGCCGAGCGGGGAAAGGCGAACGCCTCGGCGTCGCCGGTCCGCGCGAGGCGGTCCAGCTCGGGGCCGCCCGGGTAGCCCAGGCCGAGCAGCCGGGCGCCCTTGTCGAAGGCTTCACCGGCGGCGTCGTCGAGCGTCTGGCCCAGCACCGTGTAGCCGGCCGGCTCGTCCACGCGCGCAAGGAAGGTGTGGCCGCCGCTGGCCACCAGCACGAGGTAAGGGGGCTCGATGGGGCGATCGGGCGGAGCGGTGCTCGGCCGAGACCGCTCGGTCCGGTGCTCGCCCGAGACCGCTCGGTCCGGTGCTCGCCCGAGACCGCTCGGTCCGGTGCTCGCCCGACCGACGCTCGGGCTGCGCTCCTCCCGCCACGCTCGGGCTGCGCTCCTCCCGCCACGCTCGGGCTGCGCTCCTCCCGCCACGCCCGACCTGCACTCCTCCCGCACGCCGAGGGTGCTCGCCACGACATGGCCATGGAGGTGGTCCACGGGCGTGAGCGGCAGTTCGCGGGCCGCCGCCAGCGCCTTGGCCGCCGATACGCCGACCAGCAGCGCGCCGATAAGGCCCGGGCCTTGGGTCACGGCCAGCTTCTCGACGTCTTCGAGGCCGACTCCGGCGCGGGCCAGCGCGTCGGCGATGACCGCATCGATCAGCTCGAGGTGGTGGCGGGAGGCCACCTCGGGCACCACCCCGCCAAAGGGAGCGTGCACCAGGCCCTGCGACGAGACGACGTTCGAGCGCACATCACCCGCCTCGGTGACGATGGCGGCGCAGGTGTCGTCGCAGCTGGTCTCGACGCCCAGGATCACGAGCCACCACCCCCCGCCACCGCCCGCTCGGGGGCCGTGCGCCACATGATCAGCGCGTCCTCGCGGTTGTCGTGGTAGTAGGCCCGCCTTCGGCCCGCTGAGCGAAAGCCGAAGCCCTCGTACATCTCGATCGCCGCGCTGTTGGAGGTGCGGACCTCCAGCGTGTACCGCTCGCCAGGGCCGTCGGCCAGCTCGAACAGCCGCTCGATCAACGCCGTCGCGATGCCCTCGCGGCGCCGGCGGTCGTCCACGGCGACGTTCATCAGGTGCCAGACGCGGTCGTAGCGTGCGCAGATCAGGTAGCCGACCAGGCGCTCGCCGCGCAGAGCGGCAAGAAAGATGCCCGACGGCTTGCTCAGCTCGAGCACGAACATCGCGAGCGACCAGGGTGTGGGGAAGGCCCGGCGCTCGATGGCGATCACGCCGGGAAGGTCGGCGTACGAGAGGCGGCGCATTTCCAGCGGGGGGGTCATCCGGGGTTGACGTCGGGCAGGCGCAGGTAGTCGGGTAGAACCGCCTGTGGTGGGCTCGGGGGCGAGCGGCGCGCCAGCCGGCACACGTGCAGGCCGCGGACCACGTGAGCCGGCGACCCCTCGGGCTCGACCGTGGCGCCGGCCGTCTCGAGTGCGTCCCGAAAATGTAACGCCCCGTCTCCGGCGGCTCGGGGGGCGAGGGCGCGGTCGGCCAGCTCGGCGGCCAGCCTCTCCGGTGGCCACGCCGCGGCCGCCAGGCGCTCCGCCCCGTCCTCGAACAGCGCGGCGAAGACCTCGCCTCGCCGGGCGTCGATCACGGGCAGCCTCAGCGCGCCGCCGATGCCCTCGGCCAGAGCGGCGAGGGACGACACAGGCCGCAGCTCGAGGCCCTGCGCCAGGGCCAGCGAGCGGGCCGTGACCACACCGATGCGCAGGCCCGTGAAGGCGCCGGGGCCCACGCCCACCGCCACGGCGTCGAGATCACGCCATTCCAGGCCCGCATCGGAGAGCAGCCGCGCCGCGGCGGGCAGCAGCTCGGCCCCGTGAGCCGGACGCTGCTGGAGGTCGGCCGGCTCGGGCACGTGCTCGAAGGCCTCGCCGTCGGCCCGCTCCACGCACACCGCGGTCGCGGTCGTGGAGGTGTCGAAGCCCAGCAGGTTCACTCGATGGTGATCCTGCGCCGGTCGCCGCCGAGGTGCTCGAGGCGCACCCGGGCGGCCACCGCCAGGTCCGCCGGATCGGCCACTTCCGGCCACTCCACGAACCCGACTCTGCCTCGGGTGAGGTAGTCGTCGAGCACGCCCGGGTCCTCGTCGGCCAGCGAGCCGAGGCGGTAGAGGTCGAGATGGGCCACCTCGAAGCGATCGCCGGGCAGCACATGACCGAGCGTGAAGGTGGGGCTGGTGACCGGGCCCCGCACCCCCAGCTCCCGGCAGGCGCCCCGCACCAACGTGGTCTTGCCGCTGCCCAGCTCACCGGCCACGAGCACGACGTCCCCGGGCTCGAGGCGCCGCGCCAGCTCGGCGCCCGCGGCCTCTGTCTGCTCCGCTGTCTCGGTGACCAGCTCGATCAGCCGAAGAGGTCGAGCTGGCTGGCCGGATCCGGCGGGGCCTCGGGCTCCTCCGGCTGCTCGGGCGCGGGCTCGGCCAGCAGCCCGGGAAGCCGCCCCATGTCCTCCCGAAGCTGCTCGAGGACGGCCGTGCCGCGCAGCGCCGCGGCCGGGTGGAAGAGCGGGTAGAGCTTGACGCCGCGGCCCCCGAGCTCGTGCTCCTGGGGCACGCCGTGCACGCGCGTGATGCCGGTGTTCGAGCGAGTGAGCAACTTGAGCGAGAAGTTCCCGAGCGTGCAGACCAGCTTCGGCTCGATCAGCTCGATCTGACGGAAGAGATACGGCTTGCAGACGTCGATCTCGTCGGGCAGCGGGTCGCGGTTGTCGGGAGGCCGGCATTTCGTGACATTTGTGACAAAACTGTCGCTGCGCTCGAGGCCGATCTCGATCAAGAGCTGGTCCAGGAGCTTTCCCGCCCTGCCGACGAACGGCAACCCCTGCTGGTCCTCGTAGAAGCCGGGGGCCTCGCCTACGAACATCAGGTCCGCGTCAGCATTGCCCGCGCCGAAGACCAGCCTGGTGCGGGTGGCGGCGAGCGGGCAGTCGTGCTGCTGTTCCATCTCGCGCATCAACGCGATCAGCTCCTCGCGGCGCTCGGCTGCGGGACGGGCGCTCACGCGGCGCGGCGGGAGCCGGTGAGGGCGGGCACGCCCCGCATCCTAAGAGGCCTCCGGCGGCGGTATCATTGCCTCAGGCCGCTACCCGCCCCGGCGCGGGAGTGGACCCAAGCCGATGAACCTCAAGACGAGCTCCCCGAGCCGCCCCGCGGTGGGCGTAGTTGGCCCTGGACGCCTGGGCGTCTCGCTGACCCGAGCGCTGAAGGCAGCCGGCTGGTCGGTGGACGGCCCCGCCGGTCGCGGCGAGGTGCCCAGCGGCGAGGTGATCCTTCTCTGCGTGCCCGACGCCGAGATCCCCGCGGCCGCCGAGGTCGTGACCGGTGCCGCGCCCTTCGTCGGCCACACGAGCGGAGCCACGAGCCTCGGCGCCCTGGCCCCTGCGGGCGTCGAGGCGCTCGGGCTCCACCCGCTGCAGACCTTCACCGGGGCCGAGGGCCCCGAAGCCTTTTTCGGTGTCGGCTGCGCGGTGGAGGGCTCGACCCCCCGGGCGCTCGAGCTGGCAGAGGAGCTGGCGCGCGGCCTGGGCATGGAGCCCTTCGAGCTCGACGAGGAGGGCCGTGACGCCTACCACGCCGCCGCCTCGATGGCCTCCAACTTCCTGGTCACCCTGGAGGCCGCGGCGGAGCAGGTGGCCTCGGGCGCGGGGCTCAGTCCCCCACGGGCCCGGGCCCTGCTGGGCCCCCTGGTGGCGCGTACGGTGGACAACTGGGCCGCGCTCGGCCCCGAGCGAGCGCTCACCGGGCCGGTGGCCCGCGGCGACGACGCAACGGTGCAGCGCCAGCGCGCGGCCGTCGAGGAGACCGCGCCCGAGCTGCTCGAGCTCTTTGACGCCCTGATGGCTCGCACCCGCGCCCTAGCGGGCAACGGGGTGGCTGCGTGAAGGCCGTCCGCACCGTCGCCGAGCTGCGCACCTTCCTCGAGGGCGCGGGCCGCGTGGGCCTGGTGCCCACCATGGGCGCGCTCCACGAAGGCCACCTCTCGCTGGTGCGAAGGGCGCGCGAGGAGTGCGAGACCGTCCTCGTCTCGCTGTTCGTCAACCCCTCCCAGTTCGGGCCGGGCGAAGACCTGGAGGCCTATCCGCGCGACGAGACGCGCGACGCCGCCCTGCTCGAGGCCGAGGGCGCGGACGTGCTCTTCGCTCCTGCGCTGGAGGAGGTCTACCCGCCGGGCTTCGCCACCAGCGTGTGCGTGGGCGGCATAACCCGGGCGCTCGAAGGCGGGGCGCGGGGGGCCGAGCACTTCGACGGCGTGGCCACGGTCGTGCTCAAGCTGCTCAACATGGCCCGCCCCGACGCTGCCTACTTCGGGCAAAAGGACGCCCAGCAGACGCTGGTGATCCGCCGGATGGTGCGCGACCTCGATGTGCCCACCCGCATCGAGGTCCTCCCCACGGTGCGCGACCCCGATGGGCTCGCGCTCTCCTCTCGCAATGCCTACCTCGAGCCCGCCGAGCGAGACCGGGCGCTCGGCCTGAGCGCGGCGCTGCGCGCGGCCGAGGACACCGTGGCGCGAGGAGAGCTCAGCGGCGCGGCCGTGCTCGAGGCCGCCCGCGCCCGGCTCGCGGCCGCGGGGCTCGAGGCCGAGTACCTCGAGCTGCGCTCGGCGGAGGACCTCACCCCCGTCGAGTCGGTGAACGGCTCCACCCTCTTGGCCGTCGCCGCCCGCGTCGGGCGTGCCCGCCTCATCGACAACGTCGTCCTAGCGGACGGAGCGCAGGCCGGGCGTTGGCCGGCCGAGCACCGCCCGCTCGACGATCTGGCGGACGGAGCGCACGCCGGACCCGCGCCGGGTGAGCACCGCCCGGTCGACGATCTCACAGGAGGCAAGGCATGAGACGGACGATGCTCAAGTCCAAGGTGCACCGGGCCACGGTCACCCACAGCGACCTCAACTACATCGGCTCGATCACGTTGGACGCCGGCCTCCTCGAGGCGGCCGACATCCGAGAGCACGAGCTGGTTCACGTGCTCGACATCGACAACGGGAATCGTTTCGAGACCTACACCATCGCCGGCCCGCGCGGCTCGGGCGCGGTGTGCGTGAACGGTGCCGCCGCGCGGCTGGTCCACTCGGGTGACAAGGTCATCGTGGTCTCCTACGCCGACTACGAGGAGTCAGAGCTCGAGGGCGGTCACCAGCCGCGGGTGGTGCACGTCGACGGCGCGAACGCGATCGTGGACGTGGACAGCGCCGTCGGCGAGCTGATTGGAACGAGCGAGCGGTCCTCCGCCGACCAGCGCTCGGCCTGCGCTCCTCCGCTGGTTGGACCCGAGCGATGAGCCATGCGCCCGAGCGCAAGGGTCGCGCGATGACCCTCACGCGGCTGGGCGAGAAGAAGGCACTCGGCGAGCCGCTCGCCATGGTCACCGCCTATGACTACCCGAGCGCCCAGGTGGCCGAGGAGGCCGGCGTCGACCTCGTCCTCGTGGGCGACTCCGGCGCCATGACCGTCCTCGGCTACCCGACGACGGTGCCGGTCACCGTGGACGAGCTGCTCATGCTCACCGCCGCCGTGCGGCGCGGGCTGCGGACGCCCTTCCTGGTGGGCGACCTCCCGTTCGGCTCCTACGAAGTCTCCGACGAGCAGGCCATCACGACCGCCCAGCGCTTCGTCAAGGAGGCCGGCTGCGACGCGGTCAAGCTCGAGCGCGGCGGCACCTCGATCGAGCGGGCGAGGGCGATCGTCGACGCAGGCATTCCCGTCATGGGCCACGTCGGCCTCACTCCCCAGACCGCCACTGCCCTGGGCGGCTATCGCTCACAGGGCCGCACCGCCGAGCGGGCCGTGGAGGTGGTCCGCGACGCCGTCGGCCTCCAGGACGCCGGCTGCTTCGCGGTGGTCTTCGAGGCGGTGCCGAGCGAACTGACCGAGATGCTCATGCCGCGCATGGACGTGCCCGTGATCGGCATCGGCGCCGGGCCGGCCACCGACGGCCAGGTGCTGGTCTTCCACGATCTGCTCGGCATCTACGACGGTCACGCCGCGCGCTTCGTCAAGCGCTACGCCAACGTGCGCGAGCAGATGATCGAGGGGGTGAGCGCCTTTGCCGAGGACGTGCGTGCCCGCCGCTACCCAGAGCCCGAGCACGGCTACACGATGGCCCCGGACGAGGTCCAACGCCTGCACGGGCTGCTCGACCACCAGGCCGAGCCATTCACCGGGGGGCCGCCGCTGTAGGCGAGCGAGCGCTCCGAACGCCTTGCCCCCGTGTTCGGAACGCCATAGGGTCCTAGCTGTCAACCAAAGGAGTCTTACTTCATGAAGGGTCTACTAAAGCGCAGGCCGTCGCCGGGCACTGCGATCGCTCTCGTCGCGCTCTTCGTCGCGCTCGGCGGCACCGCGGTGGCGTCGGTCGCGGTCAATCAGGTGCGCAGCCGCAACATCGTCAACGACGCCGTGACCAGCGCCGACATCAAGGGCGGCGGAGGCAAGACCGGAGACATCAAGAACCGCGACGTGAACGCGCTGCTCGCGGTGGCGAAGGGATTCGCCTCAGTCGAGGCGCGAGGCACCAACGGCCCCGCCAACATCTTCAACTTCGGCGGCCAGCAGACCCGGACCAGCCCGCCGGGCGTAAGCGCGCAACGCGTCGGGGTGGGCGCCTACGACGTCACGTTCTCGGCGAACCAGGGAACCGGGAAGTTCGTGAACGTTGACAGCGTCAACGACCTCACCTGGCAGGTGACGAGCCGTAACGGGTTCTCCGACGGCAGCGCGATCGGGGTGTCGGCGAACGAGAACGAGATCAAGCTGAGGGTGATCATGCGCCGTCCGGACAACGGCAACAACATCGACTCGTCCTTCAGCGTGCAGTTCTACGCGCGCACGACCAACTAAGCAAGCCGGAGCGCTCCAAGCACCGGAACCGGCCCCGCCTCGGCGGGGCCGGTTTCGTTCTGGGCCGCATCCCCCGGTCCCTTGCCTTGTTGAGGCAGGACAACGACTCCCAAACAAGGAGGAACCTCTTGTCCCGCATTCTCCGACGACGTCCGTCGCCGGCCATGGTCATCGCCCTCGTGGCGCTGTTCGTGGCTCTGGGCGGCACGTCCTACGCCGTCACCCGCATCGACCGTGACTCCGTGCGCAGCTTCCACATCGTCAACGACGCCGTCACCACCGCCGACATTCAGGGCGGCGGTGGCCGGACCGGCACCATCAAGAACCGAGACACCAACGCCCTGCTGGCGATCCCGAAGGGCTACGCCACGATTCAAGGTGGGCTCGCACCGACCGTCCTGAACTTCGGCGGCCAGCAGACCTCGACCGCCGGGAACGGCGTGACGGTGACGCGTGTCGGAAACGGCCGTTACGACGTCGTGTTCAACGCCAACACCGGCACCGGCCGCTTCCTGAAGGTCGACAGCACGAGCGACCTCGCGGTGCTCGGCAGCGGGTCGGCCACTCCAGGGGGCTCCGAACCGGTCGTGATCTGGGACAAGAACGCCAGCTCGGCCAACGAGAACCAGGTTCGGCTGCGGATCCGCGTCGAGGACGCGAGCAGCGGCAACCCGGCCGGCCTCGCGCAGTTCTCGGTGTTCTTCTACACCCGCACCGTCTCCTAGACGGGCAGCAGCTCCCTGCGCGCCGGCCCGACGAGAGGGCCGGCGCGTAGGATCGGCCGGTGTCCGTGCACACCGGCGAGCTGCGGTTCTCGACCCAGGGCGACGGCGACGTCATCGACCTGACCGAGGGCGTCGAGAGCTTCGTGGACGCCTCGGGCGTTCGCGAGGGGATGGTGTGCCTCTTCGTCCCCGGCTCGACGGCGGCGGTCACCGCCATGGAGCACGAGCCCGGCGGCGTCCACGACCTCCGCGTGGTGCTCGACCGTCTGATCCCTCGGGAGGGCGACTACCGCCACAACGAGTTGAACGCCGACTCCAACTCGCACGCACACATCCGCGCAGCGCTCGTCGGCC
>JALZII010000286.1 GCA_030860365.1 Actinomycetota bacterium | reverse complement strand
CCGTCGTCCACCGAGCCGGCGGTCGCCACCCGCAGCAGCTCCGAGGTGCGCTGGGGAGCGTCGACGTCGGGCACTAGCGGACCTCCCAGAAACGTTCCACCCGAAACTGCGGCCCCAGGCGCCGCCACGCCGCGTCCTCGGTCGCCGAAGTAGCGCTGCTACTCCGGCTCCCTGCGTCCTTGCCTGGCGACGCCTGGGTCTCGCATTTCCGGGGAGACGTTTCTGGTCGGCCCACTAGAAGTACCCCTGGCGCTTGCGGTCCTCCATCGCGGCCTCGGTGACGCGATCGTCGGCCCGGGTCTCCCCGCGCTCGGTGAGCTTGGTGGCCGCGATCTCGGCGATGACCTCCTCGAGGGTGGCCGCGCCGGAGCGCACCGCGCCCGTGCAGCTCATGTCGCCCACCGTGCGAAAGCGCACCGACTCCTCGAACACGTCCTCGCCGGGAAGCCGCTCCGTGAAGTCCGAGGCCGCGTAGAGCATTCCGTCGCGAGCGAAGACCTGGCGGCGGTGGGCGAAGTACAGCTGCGGAAGCTCGAGTCCCTCCATCGCCACGTACTCCCACACGTCGAGCTCGGTCCAGTTGCTCAGCGGGAAGGCGCGAACATGCTCGCCGGGGCGCACGTTGCCGTTGAGCAGGCCCCACAGCTCGGGGCGCTGGGCCTTGGGGTCCCAGCCGCCGAAGTCGTCGCGGAAGGAGAGCACCCGCTCCTTGGCCCGGGCCCGCTCCTCGTCGCGCCGTGCGCCCCCGAACGCCGCGCGGAAGCCGTGCTCGGTGATGGCGTCGAGCAGGACGGGGGTCTGAAGGCGATTGCGCGATGCACGGGGCCCGGTCTCGTCGGTGAGGGTCCCGGCCTCGATGGCCCGGGGCACCGAGGCGACGATCAGCTCGGCGCCCAGCTCCTCGACGCGACGGTCGCGGAACTCGATCGCCTCGGGGAAGTTGTGCCCGGTGTCGATGTGCATCACCGGGAAGGGCACCTTCCCGGGCCAGAACGCCTTCTCGGCCAGGCGCAGCAGCACCGCGGAGTCCTTGCCGCCGGAGAAGAGCAGGACCGCCTTCCCCGGCTCGGCGGCCACCTCGCGAAAGACGTGGATGGCCTCCGATTCGAGGGCGCGCAGGTGCGGGATCCTGTGGTTGGAGTCCGGCGAAGCCGGACGGTTACGATCGCCTGGAGGGCGAGCGTTTTCGTCAGAACTGGGAGCCGAATGCCCCCAGGGGCTACTCACAGGTGCAGACCGCATTCGGTCTTCTCCCGGCCCGCCCAGCGACCCTCGCGGCCGTTGCCCGGCAGGGTGCACGGAGCGCACCCGATCGAGGCGTAGCCGCGGTCGTGCAGCGGGTTGTAGGGGAGATCGTGCTCGTGGATGTAGCTCCAGACGTCGCCCTCGGTCCAGTCGGCGAGGGGGTTGTACTTCCACATGCCGCGCTTCTCGTCGCGCTCGACGAGCTCGACGCCGGCGCGGGTCGGGGACTGCTCGCGGCGGACGCCCGTGATCCACGCCTCGGCGGCTTCCAGCCCGCGCTCGAGCCCCGCGACCTTGGCATCTCCGCAGCAGTTGTCCGCACTCCATGGCCCGGCTGCGTCATGGACCTCGATCTTCAGGCCGTAGCGCTGCTCGACCTTGCGCCAGACCTCGTAGGTCTCCGCGAACAGTACGCCGGTGTCGATCGTGAAGACCCGGACCCCGGGCTCGATTTCCATGAGCATGTCGATGAGCACCGACTCCTCCTTTTGGAAGGAGCAGGCCATAGTCAGGCGGGGGTGGTGCGATTCGACCGCCTGGCGGAGGGTGCTCTCGGCGCGGGTGTGGGCTAGACCGCGCACTCGCCCTCACCACGGATCACCTGGTAGGGCTCGGCGCGGTTCCAGTCGATGAAGTGGGTCATCGACTCGAGGCTGAACTCCATGGGCATGGCGAGGTCGGTCAGCAGCTCCTCGAAGTGACCCTTCTCCTGACGGGCGACGAAGTCGTTGAACTCCTCCCCGCCCTCGCGGCGCTCCTGGTAGTGGCGCAGGATGCGCTCGATCGCGTCGGGCACGCGCTTGGCCGGCAGGCGCGACTTCAGGCGCGTGCCGAAGGCCACCTCGCCCGAGTCGTACTCGCCGCCCAGGTGGGCGATGTAGGCGGGGATCGTCCGATCGCCGGCCTTGATCGAGGCTCCGTAGAGCCCGATGTTGGCGATGTGGTGCTGGCTGCAGCCGTTGGGGCAGCCGGACATCTTGATGTGCAGCTTGTTCACGAGCGGGTCGTCGAAGCCGATCGACTCGATGCGCTCCTGCACGGCCTGGTTGAGGCCCATGGAGGCCGTGATCCCGAGCTTGCAGGAGTCGGTTCCCGGGCAGCTGACGACGTCGGTGATCTCCTGGGCCCCGGGGTCGCCGAGGTCCAGTGCCTTCAGCCCCTGCCACACGTCGTAGAGCGACTCGTCGCGCACCCAGCGCAGGACGAGGTTCTGCCACACGGTGGTCCGGGCGTAGCCGCCGGAGTGCTCGCGCATCAGGGCGGCCAGGCCGCGGAACTGCTCGGGGGTCAGATCGCCACGCGTGACCTTGACCTCCACGGCGGAGAAGCCGTCCTGGCGCTGGGGGCGAACGTTGGACAGCCCCCAGCGGTCGAACTCGCGCCGGTCGCCGTTGGGCGAGCCGGTGCTCGCGGGGCGGGGCGGGGCGTGCTTTTCCTCGTCGTGGTCGAACGGGTCGAGGGTGAAGTCGCGCTGGCCCACCCAGTCGCCTGCGAGCTCTTCGGCGACCTGCTCGCGGAAGGCGTCCATGCCGATCTTGTCGACCAGCACCTTGATGCGCGCGCGGGCACGGTTGACGCGCAGGAAGTCCTGGCGGTCGAAGATGCGCAGGCAGGCCTCGGTGACCTTGAGGAACTCGCCGTCGTCGGCCCCGACGAAGTCGTAGAGGGTGGGGGCGACGCGGGCCATGATCGAGGTGCCGCCGCCGACGCGGATCTCGAAGCCGCGCTTGCCGTCTCGAACGCGCGGGATGAACCCGATGTCGTGGATGCCGGTGATGGCCCGGTCCTCGTCGGTGGCCGTGAACGCCGTCTTGATCTTCCGCGGCATGAGCTGGAAGTCGGGGTGGCGCACGAAGTAGCGCACGTAGGCGCCGACATAGGGGGTGGGGTCGAAGAGCTCTGACTCGCAGATGCCGGCCCAGGGGTCGCCGGTGACGTTGCGCACGGTGTTGCCGCAGCCTTCGCGCGAGGAGAGGCCGGCGTCGCCCATCTCGCGGATCGCCTTCGCGGCGTCGGGGAGCGGTACGTGGTGGATCTGGATGTTCTGCCGGGTGGTGATGTGGCCCTTGTTCAGCGGGGCGTGCTTCTCGACCACCTGGGCGAAGGACTCCATCTGCTCGGGGCTCACGCCGCCGAAGGGCAGCTTCACGCGGATCATCTGCACGTCGGCCTGGCGCTGGCCGTAGACGCCCTGCTTGAGCCGGAAGCCGATGAAGTCGAGCTCCTCGATGTCCCCGTCCAGGTAGCGGCCGGCCTCGGTGTCGAAGTCGTCGAACTCGCGCTCGAGGATCGGGATCACGTTCCCGGGGACGTTCTCGATCACCTCGGGGTTGTTCAGCGACCCCTCTCGGCCTGGATTTCGCTGGAGCGAGCGGTGCTCGGCCGGCCGGCGCCCGGCCTGCGCTCCTTCGCTACGCGGTGCAGACGTCGGCTCCACCTGGCTCCTCACAGTCGGGACGGTCGAATGTAGCAAAGCCCTACGTGAATTAAGGCTATTTCGCGACCGGCAGGCCCGCCGCCTCCCAGGCGCCTATGCCGCCCGCCAGGCTGACCGCGTCTCGGCCGGCGCCGCTGAGCGCCTGGGCGGCCATCAGCGAGCGTTCGCCCACGGCGCAGTAGAAGACGATCGGGCGCTCGCCGAGGTCGCCGGCGCGGGCCCCCAGCTGGTCGAGCGGAACGTGCTCGGCGCCCTCGACGTGGCCGGCGGCCCACTCGTCGTCGCGGCGCACGTCGACCATCCGGGCCCCCTCGCGACGCATCTGGTCGGCGCGCCGGGCGTCGACTTCTAGCGGCCCCACGGCTCCTCCTCTCCCCAGGGCGACCTGGCCCCGGGATCGCGGCCCGTGCCCTCGTAGAGGCCGGTCCGCAGCCACGGATCGATGGCCCGGGTCGCCGGCTGGGGCGCTGGGGCGGTGTCGCGCATGAACTGCTCGATCGCCGCCGCGATCGCGGCTGCCTCCTCGGGCGTCGCGCTCGCGCCCTGGAGCTCGATGCGGGGACGCGGCGGGGTGCGGTGGCCGTTGCCGGACACGGGTTGCGAGCCTATAAGGGTGCTTGTCTTCGATCAGGCCACCGTGCTCGAGGGGCTGCCCCCCCTGGAGGCGATCGACCGGGTGCGCCGCGGGTTCGAGGAGTACGGCTCGGGTCGCTGGGCGATGCCGCCCAAGACATACCTGGACGCAGACGCGCCGGGAGCCGACTTCCGGGCCATGCCGGCCCGGGGCGGTGGGCTGGCGATCCTCAAGTGGGTCACCTCGTTCACGAACAACCCGGCGGCGGGCCTGCCGGTGGTGATGGGAGCGATCCTCGTCTCCTCCTCGCAGGACGGCCGCCCCCTCGCGCTCGTGGACGCGCGCTCGGTGACCGCGCTGCGTACCGGAGCCGTGGCCGCGGTGGCCGCGCAGGAGCTGGCTCGCGAGGACGCCGGCAGCGTCGGGCTCATCGGCTGTGGGCTGCACGGCGCATGGGCGGCCCGCTGCCTGGCCGCAGCCGAGTACGGGCCCGGTGTGGTCTACGACCCCGACCCCGAACGGGCGGGCGCGCTGGCCGGCGAGCTCGGGTGGGAGGCCGGCACCCGCGAGGACGCCCTCGGCCAGGACGTGGTCACCTGCGTGACGCCGGGATCCGAGCCGGTGGTCCGAGCCGCCGACCTTCGCCGCGGGCTCCACCTCAACTTCCTCGGCGCCGATGCCCCGGGCAAGGCCGAGGCCGAGCTCGAGGTGGTGACCGCCGCCACCCTGTTCTGCGACGAGTGGGAGCAGGCCACCCACGGAGGCGAGCTGACAGGCGCCGTCGAGGCGGGACTGGTCGAGCGCGGGCGGGTGACCGAGCTGGCCGACGTTCTCACCGGGTCCGCCCCGGGGCGTCCGGGCGCCGACGCGGTGACCCTGTTCGACTCGACCGGTCTCGCCATCCAGGACCTGGCGCTCTGCCAGGCGCTGCTCGAGGCCTACGCGGCGGGCGCGGTCCGCGCGGCTGAGATCGAGCTCTGAGCGCTCGCCAACCTGACCGTGCTCGGCTCGGCCGGCGGCCCAGTACATTGCCCTGCATGGCTCGACTAGCTCTGTTCGCCGCCCTGTCCCTGCTGGCCGCGAGCCTCATCTCGGCCTGTGGCTCGAGCACCAAGCAGCCCGCTGCGCTTGCGCCTGCCGAGGCGCTCTTCTACGGCGAGGTCAACCTGGCGCCGCCGGGTGGCCAGAAGGCCGCGATCGACGCGCTCGCGCGCAAGTTTCCCGGCTCGGGCAACGCCGGCCAGCGGCTGAGCGCCCTGCTCGAGGGCGGCCTTCGGGAGGGAGACGCGAAGATCTCCTTCGAGCGCGACGTCAAGCCGTGGCTGGGCGACAGGGCGGCCTTCTTCGCGGGCAGCCCGCGCAGGGGCGGGAGCGGAGACACCCCCGCGGCGGCCCTCGTGGCCACAAAGGACGAGGAGAAGGCCCTGGCCACCGTCGAGAAGGAGGAGGGCAGGGGGGTAGAGGCCGAGTACGAGGGCGTCAAGTACCGGCGCTTCGGCACCGACAACGCGGCCACCACCCTCGACGGCTACCTGGTGCTCTCCAACGAGCTCGGCCTGAAGGCCCTGGTGGACGCCTCGAAGAACGGCGACCGTGGGCTCGAGTCCAGCGACCGGTTCAAGAGGGCCCTCGAGGGCCAGCCCAAGGATCGCCTCGGCTTCGCCTACGTGGACGTCCGCTCGGCCTTCGAGGCCGTGCCCACGTCGCAGGCCCAGTTGCTGGCGCCCTTCCGCCGCGCCTTCCGCGATCCGGTGGTGGCCACCGTCGCCGCGCAGCCCGACGCGCTGGAGATCACCAGCCAGACGCCGGAGTCCACGCTGTCTGCCTTCGGCTTGGCCGGGCTCGGCTCGAAGGGGAGCGACCTCATCGGCACGCTGCCGGGCGATTCAGTGGTCGCGACCGGGGGCCCCGGTCTGGGCCGCCAGCTGGCCGCCGGGGTCGACCTCGCGGCATCGAGCTTCGGCGGCCGCGCCATCCTCGAGCAGGGCCTGCGCCGGCGCACCGGGCTCGAGCTGCAACGCGACGTGCTCGACTGGATGGGCGACTACGGGATCTTCGTCCGCGGCCGCGACAGCCGCTCGCTGGGCGGCGCGCTGGTGGTGGAGACCAAGGACCCGGCGGCCACCCGCCGTGCGATCGCCGGGTTCCGGCGCATCCTGCGCGGAGAGCGCGAGAGCGTGCGCATCGGCCGGTTGGGCATCCGCGGGGCGGACGCCGGCTTCATGGTGACGGCCAAAGGCCTGCCCGCGCCGATCAACGTCTTCCTCAAGGCCGACCGCTTCGTGGTGGCCTACGGCGACGACGCCGCCAACCAGGCGGTGAGCCCGCGCAGCGCGCTCGAGGACGAGTCGACCTTCAGCCAGGCCGCCGACTCGCTGGGCGGCGAGTACACGGTGAACACCTACGCGAGCGTGCCGGCCGCCCTCCTGCTGGCCGAAGGGCTCGGCGCAACCCGCGACTCGGGCTACCAGCGGGCGAAGCCGTACCTGACGGTGCTCGGGGCGCTGGTGGGCGCGGCCAAGCCCGCAGGCGGGGGCAAGCTCGAGTCGAAGCTCCGGCTCACCGTCCCCGGTTAGGTGGCGCGCGCCAGGCCAGTCGCGCTCTAGACCATGCGGCCGAAGGCCCGAGCCGCCACGCTCGCCCTTGTTGCGCTCGCCGCGCTGGTCACAGGGCCCCCGGCCTTCCCCGCCCAGACCCAGCCGGGACCGACAGGCAAGGCCAAGGCCCGCCCCAGCAAGAAGGCGCTGCGGGGCATCCCGATCCGCTACTACAACGCGGCCCCGCGCTCGGCCGAGTTCGTGGCCAGCGCGGTACGCGCCTGGAACCGGGCGCTGGTGGGCAGCTACTTCCGCGCAGTGCCCAGGCGAGACGCACGGGTCGTGATCCGCGCCGCCGATCCCGACGAGCGCTGCAACGGCCTGGCACGGATCCGCGGCAGCCGATTCTCGGGGACCCGCGACACCCCGATCAGGTACGGCTACCGGACAAGCGCCGTCGTCACGCTCGGCGAGAATTGCCCGCTGCCCGGGATCCGTGCCTTCGTTGCCGCGCACGAGCTGGGTCACGTGCTGGGCTTGAACCACGAGCGACGGCGCTGCTCGGTCATGTCGCCAAGAGGGGAGTTCGTGAACGGGACCCTCTCGCCGTTCCCGAACTGCTCGTCCAGTGAATGGGCAAGGCTCAGCCGTGAGCTCGTGACCGACTACGACCTGCGCTCCGCGCGCGCCCTCTATCCCGAGGGCCCCGCGGACGACGGCGTCACCCGCAGCGTCACGTCGGAGGGGCCCTCGCTCGGGCTCTTCGGATGGGCAGCGGTCGGCCTCGCCGCCGCCGTCGCCCTCGGCTTGGTCGCCCGGCTCCTGCGCCGGTGATCGAGGTCAGCGGCGCGGCCTGCTCAAGCGCGTCGAATCGACGACCTCCCATGCGCTGCCCGGCACCCGCTGCAGCGAGTGCAGGTCGTCGTTGTTCCAGCGTCGCGAGGGCACCCCGCTGACGAACCAGGGGGCACCGTTGTCGGCCACGATCGCGCCGTAGCGCTTGAGCGCGCGCAGGACGACCCGCGACTGACGCGGAAAGCGGCTCGTGTCGAAAGAGCGCTTGAGGCGAAGCCGCTGGCCCATGGCGGGCAGGCTGGGATCGGGGTCGTCGGAGGCGAAGTGGCGCGCGGGGTAGACGAACGCGCGCCGTGAGCGCGGCACGGTGATCCGCAGCGCGTGGTCGATTCGGCCCCGGCGCACCTCCTCCGGCCGCGCCAGGCCGGGAAGGATCGGCAGGCCGGCGGCGTCGGCGGAGGTGAAGCCCCTCCGCCGCATCCGGTTGCTGCGCAGGTTCCAGATCGCGCCAGATCCTGCCTTCCAGCTGCGACCGCCGTTCTGCGGGTAGGCGGAATAGAGCTCGTAGAGCCGGCAGCGCGAGCGGTCGACGAGGAGCACGTGGCGGTCGCCGGTGCCCGAGCGCCCGCCCTCGATCGGCGCGTTGGGCGGGATGGGGTAGCGCCCCCGGTCGGACTCATCGGCGTACTCGAAGCTCACCGGCACGCGCTTGGTGCGCCGTGAGACCGTTCGGTAGGGGATCCCGATGGGGCCGCCGTCGTAGAGCCCCGCCCCGAAGTCGGCGTGGGCGTTCTCGTCGCGGCCGATCAAGCTGACGATCTGGGCCGAGCGGCGGTGGAGCGGGAGCCTGTCCACCGGGCGGTTCCAGTGGCTCGACTTCGGGAAAACCGGACAGCGCTTGGCCCCGGGCAGCCAGGCGCCCTCGGACGAGCTGGCCATCATCTGCACCGCCGCGATGGCCACGACCAGCATGAGCGCGACCCGCTTGGGCACGGTTACATCATCGGCAGAGCGTCAAGGCCACCTGAGCCTCTGGTGCCTCTGAGGCTCAAGCGGGCCGCGCCGAGGCAAGCGCCCCGCGCGGCGCTTCACCGGGCCTAAACACTGATGCAGCCGAGGGCGTCACACTCTCGATCAAGTGCGCCCTCCAGCTCTCGCCCGTTCGCGCGCCGGCGTGGCACTGCCCGCCCTGGCGGCTGTTGCGCTCCTCCTGGCGATGACCGTCTCGGCCCGCACCCTCGTGGGCACCCGGGCCGCCGACCGGCTGGCCGGCCTGGGGGCCTCGGCCAGGATCGCGTCCGCCCCCGGACCCGCCACGCCGGCCAGCCCGGCGGCGTAGGCGGTGCGCTGCAGGAAGTCGCGCCTCGACAGCACGGCCTCCAGGTCGCGACCAGCCTCCTCGCTCGTCGGACCAGCGTCGCGCCTCGCGGGGCGTGACTTGTGAACGGGTGGTGAGCAGGTGTGCTCAGGAGCCCCGCGACTGTAGCTCCCGAGCTCCACACGCCCGGCGCTTGGCATGCTTGTGAGGTGAACGTCTGGCCGCAGCTGACCGGTCGGATGGAGGGCGAGCTCGTGGTGGTCGAGCCATTGGTCCCCGAGCATGAGGAGGACCTCTTCGCCGCAGGCCTCGACCAGGAGATGTGGCGGTACCTGACCTCGTTTCCCGGCGCCTACGAGACGCGCGAGCGCTTCCACCGCTGGATGGAGGAGGCTCTGGCGGCCTCCGCCGCCGGAATCGAGGGCGCGTGGGCGATCGTCGACCGTCCAAGCGGGCAGGCGATCGGCAGCACGCGGTACATGGCGCTCAGACCCGAGCACCACTCGCTCGAGATCGGCTGGACGTGGCTCGGCCGTCCCTGGTGGCGGACCGGCGTCAACGTGGAGACGAAGCTGCTGTTGCTCCGCCGGGCCTTCGAACAGCTCGGCTGCGAGCGCGTCGAGCTCAAGACCGATGCCCGCAACGCGCGCTCACGCGCGGCGATGGAGGCGCTGCCCGCGCATTTCGAGGGCGTCCACCGCCGCCACAGGAAGATCCCGAGCGGATGGCGCGACACTGCCTGGTACAGCGTGATAGCCCCGGAGTGGCCACACGTGCGGGCCGCCCTGCACGAGCGCCTGGGGCGCCACGGGGTGGCCGGCTATGCCCCGGGCCCGCGCTGACCGGCGCGGGCCTCCCTCGCCCACCAACGGCTAGAGCGGGATGTTCCCGTGCTTGCGCTTGGGCCTCGGCACGCGCTTGGTCTGCAGCGTCTCCAGCGCGCGGATCAGCCGGGGGCGCGTCTCGTGGGGGATGATCACGTCGTCGATGTAGCCGCGCTCGGCCGCCGTGTAGGGGTTGGCGAAGCGCGCCTTGTAGTCGTCCATCAGCTTCTCGCGGCGCTCTTCGGGCGTGGGGGAGTTGGCGATGTCGCGGCGGTAGATGATGTTCACCGCGCCCTCCGGGCCCATGACGGCTATCTCGGCCTGGGGCCAGGCGAAGTTGAAGTCGGCCAGCATGTGCTTCGAGCTCATGACGTCGTAGGCGCCGCCGTAGGCCTTGCGGGTGACGATCGTGAGCTTCGGAACTGTGGCCTCGGTGAAGGCGTAGAGCAGCTTGGCCCCGTGGCGGATGATCCCGCCCCACTCCTGGCTGGTGCCCGGCAGGAAGCCCGGCACGTCGCAGAAGGTGACCAGCGGGATGTTGAAGGCATCGCAGAAGCGCACGAAGCGCGCGCCCTTCTCGCTCGACTCGATGTCGAGCACGCCCGCGAGCTGCGCGGGCTGGTTGCCCACGATGCCCACCGGCCGACCGCCCAGGCGCGATAGCCCCACGACGATGTTCTTGGCGAAGTGCTCGTGCACCTCGAAGAACTCGCCGTCGTCGACGATGAGCGAGACCACCTCGCGCATGTCGTAGGGCTTGTTGGGGTTGTCGGGGACCGCGTGGTCGAGCGCCTCCTCCATGCGGTCCACGGGGTCGCCGGAGTCCATCCGCGGTGGCTGCTCGAGGTTGTTCTGGGGCAAAAAGGACATGAGGAAGCGCGCGTCCTCGAGGCACGCCTCCTCGTCCTCGGAGGCGAAGTGGGCGACGCCCGACTTCGAGTTGTGTGTCATGGCGCCCCCCAGCTCCTCGAACTCGACCTCCTCGCCGGTGACCGTCCTGATCACGTCGGGGCCTGTGATGAACATGTGCGAGGTCTCCTTGACCATGAAGATGAAGTCGGTCATGGCCGGGGAGTACACGGCGCCGCCCGCGCAGGGGCCCATGATGAGCGAGATCTGCGGGATGACCCCCGAGCACTGGACGTTTCTCACGAAGACGTCGCCGTAGGCGCCCAGTGAGACCACGCCCTCCTGGATGCGCGCGCCGCCGGAGTCGTTGATCCCGATGACCGGGCAGCCGATCCTGGCCGCCAGGTCCATGACCTTGCACATCTTCTCGGCCATGACCTCGCCCAGGGAGCCCCCGAAGACCATGAAGTCCTGGGAGAAGACGCACACCGGCCGGCCGTCGATCAGCCCGTGCCCGGTGACCACCGCGTCGCCCCACGGCTTGTGCTTGTCCATCTCGAACTCCACCGTCCGGTGGCGGACGAAGGTGTCGAGCTCCTGGAAGCTGCCGGGGTCGAGCAGCTTCTCGAGTCGCTCGCGGGCCGTGAGCTTGCCCTTCGCGTGCTGCTTTGCCTCGGCCTGGGGGTTGTTGTGGGCGGCCTGCTCGCGCAGCTCGATGAGCTGCTCGAGCTTCTCCTCGTAGGTCTCGGGCGACTTGCGGCGCATGGGCGGCGGAGCATATGCGCCGCCTCGCCCCCCCTACCCTGAGGCGGGTGCCTGCGGTCAGGGCCCGCTCGCTTCACAAGAGCTTCGGCCGTGGCCGGGCGCAGCGGCAGGTGCTCGCGGGGGCAGACCTCGACGTGGCCCCGGGCGAGCTCGTGGCGGTGCTGGGGCGCTCGGGCTCGGGCAAGTCCACCCTCCTGCACCTGCTCGGGGGGCTCGACCGCCCCGACGGCGGCGAGATCTGGGTGGGCGAGGAGCCCGTGCACGACCGCGGCGAGCGCGCGCTCGCGGACCTGCGCCGCCGCCGGGTGGGCTTCGTCTTCCAGTCCTTTCACCTCATCCCCGAGCTGAGCGGCGAGGACAACGCGCTGCTGCCCGCGCGGCTGCCGGGGGCCGGGGCACGCGTGGCCCGCCGTGGCGGGGAGCTGATCGACCGCCTGGGGCTGCGCGAGGTGGCCGACCACCTGCCGCACGAGCTCTCGGGCGGAGAGCAGCAGCGCTTCGCGCTGGTGCGCGCGCTGGCGGCCGACCCCGAACTCGTGCTGGCCGACGAGCCGACGGGCAACCTCGACTCGGCCTCGGCTGCCGGGGTGCTGGAGCTCGTGCGCGCCCTGGCCGGCGACGATCGCTCGGTGGTGTTGGTGACCCACGATCCTCGTGCGGCGGCGATAGCCGACCGCGTGCTCGAGCTGCGCGACGGGCGCCTGGCCGGGTGAGCGCCCGCCGGGCCGCGCCCTCGCGGCTGCGCGCACGGCGGGGG
>JALZII010000285.1 GCA_030860365.1 Actinomycetota bacterium | reverse complement strand
CCTGCAGGGTCCAGCCGAGCAGGACGCAGAGCGTGCCGATCTGCCATCGCCGTCGCGTCGCCAGATCCTTGAGCAGAGCGAACCGCAGGGACTCGGTCGGAGGAGCCTCGCGGGCCTCGAGCGACTGAAGGATCACGCCCACGCTGTATGCGCTCGCCGAGGCGAGCGCCACCGCGATCCCGAGCAGGTACGAGAGCACGTGGCCCTAGCCCAACACCCGGCGTTGGCGCCTCCCCACGGGCCTAATCTACCCCTTGTTGGCGCTCCCGACGCCTACCGTACCGCTCGCAGGCGCCGGCAGGCGCGCGAGGGCTCGGCGGTAGCGGCGCATGGAGGCGGCGGAAGTCTCCGTGGGTCTGGCGCCGCAGACGGGCCACGCGCTCGCGGTGAAAGGCGCTCGAGAGGCTCTCGTTGTGGCCGATCACGTCGCCGGCTCGGATCGCGTAGCGACCCTGGAGGTGCCGCGTGAGGCGCAGCGAGGCAGTGATCTGGCGGCGATTGGCCAGCACCTGGCCGTCGCTGGTGCCTACGTGCTCGATGCCGATCGCCGTGTAGGTCAGGCCCACCGTGTGGCGGCACATGAGGGTCGTGGGCACCAGGTCGTAGATCCGCCCGCGGCGATCGATGACGTCGTGCGCGCACACCCCGGGCAGCTCACCGAGCTCGGGGTCCGGCCGGTTGCGCGCAAAGGTGTCGAAGGCCGAGCCGAAGCTGTTCGAGGCCGTGTAGTGCTGGACGCGGGCGGTCGAGGGTGAAGCTCGTCTACCAGCCACAGCTCGGTGCCGCGCGGCGCTCGCGCCCGGCGCAGGCGCCGCGTGACGGCGCGTCCGGCGACCTCGGTGCCGTGGATCTCCCCCATCACCAAGACCTTGCGCGGCGCGAGGACTGCCCACGCGGATCGCGGTGATCGCCCGCCCCTGGGCCGAGGCCCGATCTCCTCGATGCGCCGGGCGCCTTCGGCGGCGGGAGCCGGCGCGGGAAGGGACGCGAGCGCGACGGCGAGAGCGGTGTCGAGCACCTGCCATGTATAGCTCCGCGGGCATCCCTGCCCGCGTTTGATGAGGTTGGTCGCATCCGGCGACCGTGACCGCTGGGCTGCGGCCAGCCTTTAGCGTCAGCCGGATGACCCGCGCCATCGCAGACCTCGCGGCCCGCCACGGCCGCGTGGCCGTCGACACCGAGTTCATGTCCGAGCGCCGCTACCGCGCACTGCTGTGCCTGGTACAGGTGGCCGTGCCCGATCCCGAGGCCGAGCACGGCGTGCGAACCGACGTGCTCGACCCGCTGGAGGGCGGCTTCGACCCCGCTCCGCTGGCCGAGACGCTGGCCGACCCCGAGATCGAGGTGGTGATGCACGCCGGCCGTCAGGACGTCGGGCTGCTGCGCCGCGACTGGCAGAGCGAGGTCCGTGGGCTGTTCGACACCCAGGTGGCCGCGGGCTTTCTGGGCATGGGGCCGCAGGAGGGCTACGAGTCGCTCGTGCGTCGCGTGCTGGACGTGCATCTGAAGGGCGGAGAGGGCTTCACCCGCTGGGACCGGCGGCCTCTCACAGACGCCCAGCTCTCCTACGCTCGCGCCGACGCGAGCCGGCTGCTGGCCCTGGGCGAGGAGCTCAAGCGCCGCCTGGCCGAGCGCGGACGGCTGGAGTGGGCTCGGGAGGAGTGTCGCCCGCTGGAGGACTCGAGCGACGAGCGCGATCCCGAGCGGCTGTACGAGCGGCTGCCGAAGCTCGGGCGCCTGAGCCCCGAGGGCCGGGGGGTGGCCCGCGAGCTGATCGACTGGCGCGAGCGCACGGCCGAGCGAGCCGACCGCGCGGCCACCTCGGTGCTCGGAGATCAGGCGCTGACGGAGCTGGCTCGCCGGCTGCCGCGCACACGTGGAGCTCTGGAGGAGATCCGGGGCCTGCCTCAGCCGACGCTGCACCGCCGCCATCGCGAGCTGCTCGAGGCCGTGGAGCGCGGACGCTCGAGGGAGGCGGCCGCGCCCTCCTCGGGCGCGTCTCCGCGCGACTCACGGGACGCTCCGCTGGTGGCCCTGGCCCAGGCCGTCGTGCGCCAGCGCTGCCAGGAGGGCGAGGTGGCCACCGAGCTCGTCGCGACCCAGGCCGAGCTGTCTGAGCTGGTCTCGGCGCTTCGCAGCGGCGTTTCGCCGAAGGCCCGTGTAGCGGGCGGGTGGCGCCACGAACTGGTGGGACACGAGCTTCAAGCGCTGCTGGCCGGCCGCCGGACCGTGTCCGTGGAGGGCGGCGTGCGCCTGCGGCTGACAGAGGTCTGAGGGCCGCCGGGGTGCGCGCCGGGGGGCAACCGACGGCGTTCGCCACTAGCCCCCGCCTACGGCCTCGGTCACCCAGCCGGTCCCGCCGCACGTGTCGCAGACGCCTGCGGCCACCACGCCCGAGCCGTCGCAGTCGGGGCAGACGTCCTCGCCGGTGGACGGCGCTCCGGGCGGCGCCTCGTCCCCGGGGGCCATGTCCTCTTCGTCTTTGGGCTCAGTGATCGCGGAGTGCCTTGATCAGCTGGTCTTTGCCCATCTTCGAACGGCCTTCGATTCCCAGCTCGGCCGCACGCTTCTGGAGCTCCTGCTTGGTCCGGTCCTCGTAGGAGGACGACCTCCCGCCCCGCTTGCCCGCCGTCTTACGGCCGGTGTTGGCGATGCGGGCCGCCTTGTCCTTGCTGGCCCCCTGCTTGCGCAGCTCCTCGTACTGCTTGTCGTCCTTCACGCTGGATCCGTGGTCCTTTGCCATTGCGCCCCTCTCTTCTCGGATGCCCCTCGGTGAAACCCTTGCAGCACGAGTGACCGAAGGGAAGGGACAATGGGGGCGTGACCGATGAGGAGGCTCACCGCCTGGCGCGCGATAAGGGCCTGTCGCGGCCGCTGTACGCGCTGGTGGCCGCCACGCTGGGCCCGCTGATGCGGTTGTGGTTTCGCATGCACATCGAGGGAGCCGACCGTATCCCCGACGAGGGTGCGGCCATCCTCGCCCCCAACCACAAGAGCTTCGGCGACTCTTTCTTCTTGGGCGTGTGCACCGAGCGGGGGCTGCGTTTCATGGCCAAGACCGAGCTCTTCCGCGGCCGCTGGGGGCGAACGCTGGTGCGGCTGGGCGCCTTTCCGGTCAAGCGCGGGGAGGCCGACGACGCGGCCCTGCTCACTGCGCGCACCATCCTCGAGCAGGGTGGGCTGCTGGCGCTCTTCCCTGAGGGCACGCGCGTGCGCGACCCCGACGGGCTCGGCACGCCGCGCCGGGGAGCCGGACGCCTGGCCCTGGAGAGCGGTGCCCCGTTGGTGCCCTGCGCGATCACCGGCACCGAGGACCTGCTGCTCGGCCCCTTTCCCAAGCCCAAGCGGGTTCAGGTGGCGTTCGCCGAGCCGATCCCGGCCGTCGAGCTGCCGGCGACGCCCGAGGCCGCCGGCGAGTTGATCGAGGAGCGGGTCTGGCCCGGGGTGGCGGGCGAGTACCGGCGCCTGCGTTCGCGCCCGACGCTCATCGCCGCCGCACTAACGACGCTGGGGCTGGGCGGATTCGTGCTGTTTAGGCGTCGTCGTTAGCACGAACCTACAAGAACAGGCCGAGCGCTAGCGCCACCCCACAAGACGCGCGGGCCCCGGGCGGCGTAGCTTACGAGTCATGTCCCGCACCCAGCAGATCGGCAACCTCGTAGGCGTCTTCCTTCCCTTCGTCGGTCTGGTCGTGGCGATCGTCCTGCTGTGGAACAGCGCAGTCGACGGCATCGACCTCGCCATTCTCGGCGTGATGTACCTCCTGGTGGGCTTCGGCGTCACGATCGGCTACCACCGCCTGCTCACCCACCGCTCCTTCGCCACCCACAAGCGCCTCGAGTACGCCTTCGCCGTGCTGGGCTCCGCGTCGCTGCAGGGCCCGGTGCTCGATTGGGTGGCCGACCACCGAAAGCACCACGCCCACACCGACACCGAGGGCGATCCCCACAGCCCCCACGCAGGAGAGGGCAAGGGGCTGCGCGGCCTCTTTCACGCCCACGTGGGCTGGCTGTTCGAGACGCAGGGTCAGGCCGACTGGCGCAAGTACGCGACCGATCTCTACGAAGACCCGGGCATGCGCAGGATCAACAAGCTCTTCCTCCCCATCACCGCTGCGAGCCTGCTCATTCCCGCTGTGCTGGGCGGCCTCCTGCACGGCGACCTGGCCGGTGCCGCCCGCGGCCTGGTCTGGGGCGGCCTGGTGCGCGTCTTCCTGCTCCACCACGTGACCTGGTCGATCAACTCGGTCTGCCACTTCTTCGGGCGCCGGCGCTTCGCGCTCGACGACCACTCGACCAACGTGGCCTGGCTGGCCCTGCCCTCCCTGGGCGAGGCCTGGCACCACAACCACCACGCCTTCCCCCGCTCCGCCGGGCACGGCCTGCGCGGCCGGGAGCTCGATCCCTCCGCCTGGGTGATTGGTGGCCTGCGCCGCCTCGGCCTCGTCTGGAACGTGGTGCAGATCACGCCCGAGCGCCAGCTCGCGCGTCAGGCGCCCGCGCCCTCGTAGCGCACCGCGAGCGAGAGCTCGAAGCGCGCGCGGGGGTCGTCCAGGCGCTCCCCGAACAGCTCGCGCAGCTGGCCCACCCGGTAGCGCACGGTCTGGGGGTGCACGTGCAGCGCCTCGGCCACGCGCGGCGCGCTGCCCTGGTGGTCCAGCCAGGCGGCCAGCGTGTCCAGCAGGCGCCCGCGCGCTGAGGGAGAGAGGCTCGCGAGCGGCTCGAGGAGCACGGCGGCGAGATCGTCGCCGAGGTCGCGATCCCCGTGCAACACCAGATCGGCCAGCCGCTCCTCCGCCGCCACCACCGCGCCGCCCGCCGGGGCTTCCTCCGCGGCCAGCAGCAGCGCCAGCGCACGGGCTCGTCGCGCGCTGCGTGCCGCCTCGACC
>JALZII010000281.1 GCA_030860365.1 Actinomycetota bacterium | reverse complement strand
CGCCCTTGTGGCCGATGCGCCGCTCGATCACCTTGTCCAGCTCGGCGAAAGCGCCGCCGCAGATGAACAGGATGTTGGTGGTGTCGATGGTGAGGAACTCCTGGTGGGGGTGCTTTCGCCCGCCCTGCGGCGGGACCGACGCCACCGTGCCCTCGAGGATCTTCAGCAGCGCCTGCTGGACGCCCTCACCGGAGACGTCCCGCGTGATCGACGGGTTGTCGGCCTTGCGGGCGATCTTGTCGACCTCGTCGATGTAGATGATCCCCGTCTCGGCCTTCTTGACGTCGAAGTCGGCGGCCTGGATGAGCTTGAGGAGGATGTTCTCCACGTCCTCGCCCACGTAGCCGGCCTCGGTCAGCGCCGTGGCGTCGGCGATGGCGAACGGGACGTTGAGGATCTTCGCCAGCGTCTGGGCCAGCAGGGTCTTGCCGCAGCCCGTGGGGCCGAGCAGCAGGAAGTTGGACTTCTGCAGCTCGAGGTCGCCCTCGGAGCTCTCGCGCTGCATCATCTGCACGCGCTTGTAGTGGTTGTAGACGGCGACCGAGAGGGCCCGCTTGGCCGGGTCCTGGCCCACCACGTACTCCTGGAGGACGGAGTTGATCTCCTTGGGCTTGGGGAGGTTCTCGAGGTCGAACGAGGAGGTGCCCGTCAGTTCCTCGTCGATGATCTCGTTGCAGAGATCGATGCACTCGTCGCAGATGTAGACGCCGGGGCCGGCGATCAGCTTCTTTACCTGGCGCTGGGACTTGCCGCAGAACGAGCAGAGGAGCTGCTCGTTGGAGTCGGTCGGGCGGGCCACCTACACCGCCGGCTCGATCACCCGGTCGATCAGCGAGTAGTCCTTTGCCTCCTCGGCGGACATGAAGTAGTCACGCTCGGTGTCGCGTGACACCTTCTCGAGGTCCTGGCCGGTGTGCTCGGCCAGGATCTCGTCGAGGCGGCGGCGGACGTCGATGATCTCCTTGGCGTGGATCTCGATGTCGGTCGCCTGACCCTGGAAGCTGGAGGAGACCTGGTGGATGAGGATCTTGGCGTTGGGCAGCGCCATGCGCTTGCCGTTCGCTCCGCCGGCGAGGAGCAGCGCCCCCATCGACATCGCGATCCCGACGCAGATGGTCTGGACGTCGGGCTTGATGTACTGCATCGTGTCGTAGATGGCCAGACCGGCATAGACCGATCCGCCGGGCGAGTTGACGTACAGGGAGATGTCCTTGTCGGGATCCTCGGCCTGCAGGTGCAGCAGCTGGGCCACGATCAGGTTGGCGATGTCGTCGGTCACCGGCGTGCCCAGGAACACGATCCGCTCGTTGAGCAGTCGCGAGTAGATGTCGAACGCGCGCTCTCCGCGCGACGTCTGCTCGACAACCATTGGGACCAGTGGGCTCATCGCTCTCGCTCTGTTTCGCTCGCCGCAGGGGATTCCTTCAACGAGCGGCGAGTCTAGCAATGGCCCTGGGGCGGCCCGGGACTCTAGAGGCGGCCGAGCGGCGGTGCTCGGCCGACCAACGCTCGGCCTGCGCTCCGGCGCTAGGAGCCCGGTGTCCAGAGCTCTCCGGCGGGCTCCGCGGCGTCCTTCCCGGGGGTCCACAGCTTGCCCTTCGCCTCGGCCTGCTCGACCGAGATCGGCGTGGCCGACTCCACCACGAGGTCGACTGCCCTGCGCATCGCGATGTCCTCACGGAGCGCATCGTCCTGCCCTCGTGCGCGCGCCTTCTTCAGCGATCGCGTGAGCGCCTTCTCGCTCGGCGCGGCCTTGCCGGGCTCGGTGGACGCTTCACGCAGGGCGTTCATCAGCTCGTCGTCGGTCACCTCGATCTTCTCGGCCTCCACCACCGCGGCCAGCACGGCCTCTCGGCGCAGCGCCCGCTCGGCGTCGGGCTCTGACTCGGCGATCAGCTGCTCTTCGTCCTTGCCGGTCAGCTGGAGGTACTGCTCGGGATCGACGCCCTGGTGGCGCAGGCGATGCGCCGTCTGGCGCCACATCTCGTGGGCCTTGGAGTGGACGAGGTCGTGCGGGACGTCGATCTGGGCCTCCGCCGCCACGGCGTCGACGGCGGCCTCGCGGAACTCGCGCTCGATCGCCTCCTCGTCGCGCTCGCGCAGCCGGCCCTCGATCTCCGAGCGCAGCTCGTCGACGGAGTCATAGCCGCCGGCCTCGATCGCGAAGTCGTCGTCGAGCTCGGGAAGGCGCTTCTCCTTGACCTCCTTGACCGACACCGCGAAGGAGGCGACCTTCCCGGCCAGGTCCTCGTTGCCGTACTCCTCGGGGAAGGGCACCTCGACCTCGCGCTCCTCACCGGCCGATGCGCCCACGAGCTGCTCCTCGAAACCCTCGATCAGCCGTCCCGACCCGAGCTCCAGCAGGTAGCCACGGGCCTCACCACCCTCGAAGGCCTCCCCGTCCACGTATCCGGTGAAGTCGACCACCACGAAGTCGCCGTGGGCCGCCTCGCGCTCGACGGTCTCCAGCGAGGCGGCTGACTCACGAATGCGCTCGAGCTCCTGATCCAGCTCCTCCGGCGCCACCTCGGGCTCGCGGCGGCCCACCTCGACGCCCCTGTAGTCGCCCAGCCTGGCCGGGGGGCGCACGCCGACCTCGATGGTGAACGCGAGCGGCGCGCCGGCGTCAGGAAGTCCCTGGAGCAGATCCACCTTGGGGTCCCCGACTGCGGCGACTCCCGCCTCGTGGAGGGCCTCCTCGTACCAACCGGGCATGCCCCTCCGTACCGCCTCGTCGAGCACAGCCTCACGCCCGACGCGCTGAAGCACCACCTGAGGTGGGACCTTGCCCTGGCGAAAGCCCGACACCTTGAAGTCCTTGCCCAGCTCCTGGGCGGCGTTGCGAAGCTCCTGCTCGAGCTGCTCGGGCCCCACCTCCACCCGCACGCGGACGCGCGAGTCCTCGAGTTCCTCGGTGGTGGTCGATAGAGGCATCAGGAGCGACGATATCGTCCACCCCGTGGCCAGTCGTCCGTGCAGAGGTCCCGGCGAAAGGGTCCTCACCTGGCTGTACCTCGGACCGCTCGGGCACTTCTACGGCGTAGTGGCCGACGTGATCGAGCTCGGCGGGCGCCATGCGATCGCCCGCCGCCTCGGGCGTGCGCCGCGTTGAAGCACCTGTCTCTGCTTCGCCACGCGAAGTCGGCCGGCAAGGAGGACCCGCGGATGTGCGACCACGAGCGCCCGCTGGCGCCTCGGGGCGAGCGGGCGGCGGCAGCGATGGGCGGGCAGCTGACGGTGCCCGACCTGGTGCTGTGCTCCACAGCGCGCCGGGCGGTCGACACGTGGGAGCTCGCCGGGCCCGGGCTGGGCACGGAGGTCGAGGTGGCCTTCGAGGACCGCCTCTACACGTTCGACGAGGAGGATCTGCTTGATCGGGTCCGCGAGCTCGATGACGGCGCCGCCACGGTGCTCCTGGTGGGCCACAACCCGGCGCTGGAGCTGCTCCTCTTCGACCTGACCGGCGAGGACGTAGGCAAGTTCCCGACGGCGGCGCTGGCGACCTTGGCGTTCGACGGCCCGTGGAGGACTCTGGCTGCAGCCGGGGCCCAACTGGAATCCTTCGTCCGACCGCGCGACTTGTCCGTACTCGGGACATGAGCAATCTCAAGAAGGGCGACAAGGTGAAGTGGAGCACCCCTCAGGGCAAGACCGAGGGATGGTCAAGGAGAAGTCACCGCCGAGAAGCGCGTTGCCAACAAGGGCCAGAAGGGCACGAAGGTCAAGGGCTCCAAGGAGGACCCCCGCTACGTGGTCGAGTCCGAGAAGTCGGGCAAGCAGGCCGCCCACACCGCAGAGGCGCTCGAGAAGAAGTAGGGCTCTAGCCGACGCCGGCGGGCGCCGGCGCTTCGCCCTCGCTCGCCCGGCTCACCGACGACGAGCCGCTCACGAGCGCGGTGCCCACGCACACCACGAGCAGGGAGGCGATGAGCACGGCGCCGCCGAGGGGGGTTTGGCCCCATTCCTCCCCGGTCACGAAGGGTGCGACGAGGACGGGAACCAGCACGGGTATGACGTAGATCACGGGGCCGACCCGGGTGGCCGACCGGCGCTGGAGCGCGGTGATCTGCCCCAGGAAGCCGAGTCCGCCGATTACGCCCGTCGCGGCCAGCCAGCCGAGCGCGGGAACGAGTCGGTCGTCGGCGAGGTCGTCAGAGACCAGCTTGGTGGTGATCCCGCTGAAGGCGTACGCCGCCCCGGCGGCGAATGTGGCCATCGTCGTCAGCCCAGGGGTGCATTCGCCCCGCAGCCGTTCCAGGGCGTACGGCACGAGCGTGACCGCTGCGAGCACCGCCAGCGCAGCAAGAAGGGGCACGGTCTGCGTCTCGACGGCGGCGCGGGCGGGCGCGCTCAGCGTCATCGCGGTGACCCCCGCCAGGATCGCCACCACGCCCGCGACCTCGCGTGGGCCGACCTTCTCCCCGCCGGTGCGAGCGCCGACGAAGAGCAGTATCAACAGACCCGCCGCCAGCGCCGGCTGAACCACGGTGAGCGGCGCCAGCAGGAGGGCGAGGACGTGAAAGGGATAGCCGAGGAACGTGACCACGGTGCCCTGCACCCAGCGCCGGCGCGAAAGGAGCTGGCGGATCAGCGATAGGTGCAGCGCGTAGCGGGAATCAACCCTCCGGGTCTCTGTGGCCTGCAGCACGAGGCCCGCGCTGAACAGCGCGGAGGCGGCTAGCCCGGCGAGGGCGCCAAGTGCGGTCGATTCCATCCGCGCGATGACGATAGCCGGGCGCAGGGGTAGTCAAATCGCGAGCGGGGTAGAACTCCTGCTCATGGGGGAGCGGGGAACGTTTCTGCGGTCGTTCCTCGCTCACCCGCGCGAGGTCGGCGCGGTGCTGCCGACCTCGCGCCGGGCGGTGTCCGACATGCTCGACCTCGCACGCATCGAGGACGCTCTCCTGATCGTGGAGTTCGGCGCGGGCAGCGGCGTCTACACGCGCGAGCTCCTGCGACGTATGGGGCCCGACGCACGGCTGCTCGCGTTCGAGGTCGACGAGCAGCTCGTGGCCACACTCGGAGCCGAGGTCGACGATCCACGGCTCGAGCTCGTCACCGCCTCGGCGGAGGAAGTCGAGAGCCATCTCGATGGTGGTCGCGTCGACATTCTCGTCTCGGCCCTACCCTTCACATCGCTGCCGACCGCCGTGCGACGCCGAGTGCTCGACGTCTCGCCCGGGATCCTGGCGCCCCAAGGCGTGATGCTCGTCCTCCAATACTCACCGTTGGTCCAACGCGATCTGGAGCGTCGCTTCGCCTCCGTCGAGCGCCGCCTCTCACCGCTGAACGTGCCCCCTGCCTTCCTCTTTCGCTGCACCGAACCGGTCGCTGCCCGATGAGCTGGCGAGCGCTGCGCGAGGCCCGTAGATACGTACTGTGGGCGCTGCTGGCTGACCTCGCGGTGGTTCTCGCGGGGCGGCGCGCGAGCTGGATGGCAGCCTCCACCGCGGTCGCGAGCCTGCTCTTCTTCAGGGACCCCGAGCGTCCGCTCGATCCCGAGGCCGACACGGTCTACGCCACAGCAGATGGCGTCATAGTGGGTGTGGACGAGACCAGCGACCCCTGGATGCCGGACACGGCGCTGCGGGTCAGCACCTTCCTCTCACTTCACAACGTGCACGTGATCCGCAGCCCACTCGCCGGCCGAGTATCCGCAGACGAGGAGATCAAGGGCGGCTTTGCACCGGCCTTTCTCGGTCGCTCGGGGCAGAACCTGCGCAAGCGCCTGGCCATCGACGGTAACTCGGGCCGGGTCGTGGTTGTCCAAATAGCCGGGATGCTGGCTCGCAAGATCACTTCGTGGACCGATCTCGGCGCCGGCGTGGCAGCAGGCCAGAGGGTCGGCCTGATCCACCTGGGATCGCGCACTGAGGTCCTGCTGCCGACAGATCGCTTCGAGGCGCTCGTGCGGCCGGGGCAGCGCGTCAAGGCGGGGGTCACGCCCATAGCTCGCTCCGTGAGGGATGAGGCACGCTCGTGAGCGGCCGCGTCAACCCGGCCAACCTGCTCACCAGCGGCAACCTCGCGGCGGGGTTCCTGGCCCTGATCCTGGCCGAGCAGGGGGAGTTCGCCTGGGCCGCCGGCTGCGTGGGCGCGGCGGCCGTGTTCGACTCCATAGATGGTCTCGTGGCTCGGCTGACCAAGAGCGAGTGCGAATTCGGCTCCCAGCTCGACTCGCTGGCCGACCTCGTCTCCTTCGGCGTAGCGCCCGCGCTCGTCGTTTACCTGAGCACCATCAACTCGATTCCGGTCGCCGGAATCGCCGCGTGCATGGGCTTCGTTCTCTGCGGCGGGTGGCGCCTGGCGCGTTTTCAGATCGACGAGGAGTCGCGGCGCCGGTTCGTCGGGTTATCGATCCCGCCGGCGGGGGTGATCGCCGTCGTGGTCGCGACAGTGGACCTCCCTAGAGGTCTGGTCCTCGCGATCGTGGTCGTCCTCAGCCTGCTGATGGTGAGCCGACTGCCTTTCCCGACGCTGGCCGAGCTTCGGCGCCTGACCCCGCCTGCCCTGCGGGATCGAGTCGAGGCTCTGCAGGCAGCTCGGAAGTAGCCTCCGAGTCCACCGCGGCCCCGACGGCCCCGGCGCTGGCGAGGACGGCCGTGCCAGCGGCCAGCACAACGAGAGAGACGCCGAGCACGACCAGAAGGAGGGGGTTGGTGCTCCACTTCTCGCCCGCCAGAACCGGGGCGAGCAGCACGGCGAGCACGATCTGGATGACGAGCACGCCGGGGAAGACGCGGATGGCCGAGCGCCTCTGCAGCGCGGTCATCTCGCTGACCAGGCCGAGCCCCGCGGCGCAGATCGTGCCCCCGAGCCAGGCGGCGGCCCCCAGGAGCTCCATCTTCGAGATGGCGTCGGCCACGAACTTGGTCATGAAGCCCGAGCAGGCGTAGGCCAGGCCGGCGCTGATGACCACCAGGGCGGGATGGGTGCGCCCGCGAAGGAGATACGGGGAGAGCGCGGCCGCGCCAAGGACGGCGAGCGCGGGCCCGATGACGAGCGTGGCCGCGTGACCTCCCTCCGCCCCCTTCGGCGACGCGAGGCCTAGGCCCGCCACGCCGGCTGAGATCGCCACCACCGCGAGGACCTCGCGGCGACCGATGCACTCGTCGGAGAGCCGCGTGCCGGCGAACAGGAGCACGAACAGCCCGGCGGCGAGCGCGGGCTGGACCACCGTCAGCGGCGCCAGGCCGAGGGCAGAGGCCTGCAGGGTCCAGCCGAGCAGGACGCAGAGCGTGCCGATCTGCCATCGCCGTCGCGTCGCCAGATCCTTGAGCAGAGCGAACCGCAGGGACTCGGTCGGAGGAGCCTCGCGGGCCTCGAGCGACTG
>JALZII010000243.1 GCA_030860365.1 Actinomycetota bacterium | reverse complement strand
CGGCTTGACTTCAGCCGGCTAGGCGTTGGGGATGCACAGCACCCAGACCTGGAATGAGCGGTTCGTGCCCGTGCCGTTGTAGGCCCGTGCCCGCCACTGCTGGTGGTCCATTGGGTAGGAATCGACTGTCCCGCCCGGGAATGGCGTGGTGCTCGCCGGGAAGGTCCCGTGGTACTCGGGACCACCACCGATGAGGCGCTCGCCGCCGCCGCAGGACGCCGTCGCCGTCGCCACCTGACCGTTGGCGCCGATGATCACCGAGGCCCCGGTGCGCCTGACCGGCAGCGCGATCCTGACGCCCTTGACGGCGTAGGGCTGGATGGCCGCCGTGTCCACGCCGTTCGTACCCACCTTCTGGGCGTTGGCGGCGTTCTGGGCGTTCGTGGCGTTGTCTGCGGCAGCGGCGTTCGGCACCTTGCCGAGCTGGCTCTCGTTGACGTCGTTGCCGTTCAGGGAGTCGTCCCGGACGTCATCGCCGGTCAGGGATCCGTCGTTGATGTCGGCGCCGAAGACGTTGCCGTTTCGGATGTCCGAGCTGCGGACGGAGTTGTTGGCGATGGCCCGGGTGCCGATCGACCCCCGCTTGGGATCGTTCGAGTCGACCCGGTTCTTACCGGGTAGGGCGACAGCGGTTCCGGACATGGTCACGAACAGCGCCACGAGGGCGATCGCCGTGCCGAACGTAGGCCGGAAACGTCGAGGAGAGAGGGTGGTGCGGAGCTTCTTGAGGTGCATCGTGGCCTCCTTAAAGGCGTGGGTAGTTGATGCACGCAGCTTCCGCGGGGGCGGGCGGTTGGGATAGGGACCCTTGGGTCCGGGTTCTCAGACCTCGGTCGACCGCCGGCCCAGCGGTGCGATCAGCGAATGTCGAGCGCCTCTCCCTTCGCCGTGGAGCGCAAGTGCCCCGGCGCCTGCGCTCCGTTCAGCGCGTAGAGCGTGTCGGCGCCCGCGACGACGGCCAGGCCGTGGCGAGGCGTGCGCATCGAGCCCAACGCAGACCAGCGGCCGGACCCCGGATCGAAGGACTGCACCGCCCGGATCACCCGGGTCGGCTCCTCGCCCCCCACGGCGACGAGCCGCCCCTTAACGATCCCCGCGCCCAGGCCGCCGCTGGGCACCGGCATGTCCTGCAGCTTCGACCAGCGCTCGTCGCCGGGGTCGTAGCGCTCGAGTGCGGCCGAGTTGCGATCCGCGGACCGGTTGCGCCCGCCGACTGCATAGACGAAGCGCCCGTCCGAGGCGGCAGCGAGGTGCTCACGCGGCGTGGGAATGTCGGCACCCTCGCGCCAGCGCTCGCCATCGAAGACGTCCGTGGCCGACACGAGCCGCCCGCGCGCCTGACCCCCTACCACCACGATCCTGCCGTCGACGACCGCCGCGGCGCCGGCCGCTCGGGGATGTGGAAGCGCGGGCAGCTGCACCCAGCGGCCGCGCCGGAGCGCCAGGACCTGGTCGGAGACCGCGGCGGTCAGGTTCGGACCTCGCGGTGCCCAGCCGCCGATCACCACCAGCTCACCGCGGTAGGTCACGGCCATCGCATGGTGCAGCGGGCGGGGGAGCGGGGGCGCCGCGTTCCAAGTATCGATCGCCGGGTCGTAGGCCTCGACGCGGTCGGTGGCCTTCGCGCTGCCCGTGAGCCCGCCCGCCACCCAGAACCGCCCGTCGACGACCGCGCTGGCCAACTGCTGTCGCGCTGTTGGCGCCGCCGCCACCGGCCGCCACGGTCCCGCCCCCCGTACCCGCGAGGGTGTGGAGGAGGGAGGCGTGCCGGCGCGGTCGGTGTCATCGCCTCCGTCGCTCAGGAACACCAGGGCTGCGCCCAAGCCCGCGACGACCAAGCCGAGCAACACCCACACCCCGCGCGAAACCCGGCGAGACCGCCGGGGCCTCGGGACCCGATCCGCTGTGCCATCCGGGACGAGTGGCGTCTCGGTGCCTGCGTGCAGTCCCTGAGGTGGCGACGCGGACTCGGTGTTCTGGGGAATGAGATCGCCGCGCGGCGCACCGCTCTCGGGGACCGCGTCCGCACGGGCCCCGCCGAGTGCCTGCCCGGAGGACGGTGCCGCCCTGCCTGCGTCGTGCAGAGCCGCGCTGAGCTGTTCGCAGCTGCCGTAGCGCTCAGAGGGATGCTTTGCCAGCGCGGTCGCGACGACCTGGTCGAGTGCCGGTGCGCTGTCGGGACGCAGCTCCGAGACCCGTGGCAGCGCGTCCTTGACGTGGGCCATGATCGTCGCGACGTCGTCCTCACGCCTGAACGGCGGGACGCCCGTGAGGCACTCGAACAGGACACAGCCGAGCGCGTAGATGTCGGTGCGCGCATCGACCGGCTGGCCCTCGATCTGCTCGGGGGCCACGTAGTCGACCGTGCCCATGAACCGCCCCGCCCGTGTCAGGTCACTCGGCGACCCGGCGTGCTTGACGAGCCCGAAGTCGGACAGGTAGACGTGGTCGGCACCGTCCGCGGAGGCACGGGGGACGAGCAGGATGTTGGCGGGCTTGACGTCGCGGTGGATGAGGTCCCGGCGATGGGTGGCGGCCAGCGCGCCGGCGGCCTGGGTGACGATGGAGACGGTGCGGCCGAGATCGAGCGGCCCTTGCGCCCGCAGCAGGGCGCGCAGATCGCTGCCCTCCACGTAGCGCATGGAGATGTACAGCAGGCCGTCGTGCTCGCCCGCGTCGTAGACGGGGATGACGTTGGGGTGGTTGACCGCGCCCGCCACCCGGGACTCGCGCAGGAAGCGCTCGCGGAAGGAGTCGTCCTCGCCCAGCTCGGCGGCGAGGACCTTCAGCGCGACCGTGCGGCCCATCCGCAGGTCCTCGGCCAGGTAGACCATCGCCATGCCGCCGCGGGACAGCGTGGACTGAATCCGGTACCCACCAAGCTCGGCTCCGACGCGGGGCAGCACGCCCATCGCTAGAGCTCGCGCTCCGAGATCAGCCCGCTCTGCAGCGAGCGTTCGACGAGAGCCGCGCGCTTGCGGTTCTGGGGCAGCTCCTCGACGCCGAACTTCTCGAACAGCACACGCAGGTGTCCCTTGACCGCCTGGACGCTGAGGAACAGCTCACCGGCGATCTGCTGATTGGTCGCCGGCGTGGCATGGGCGCCGGAGTCCTTGAACGGCCGACACAGCGCGATCAGCACCCGCCGCTGGGCCTCCGACAGGCTGGCGGCGGTGAGCATGTCGCCGGCCATCGCCGTGCTCTGTCCCCCCTGCTCAGCAGGCGCTCGGTAGAGCACGACCGTGCGCCCGAAGCGCAGCATGTCGCCATCTCGCAGGCGCCGCCGGCCCTGCACCCGGGCGCCATTGACGAACGAGCCGTTGCGCGAGAGCCCGTCGTCGACGAGCGTCCACTCCCCGCCGCCGGGCTCGAGCTGCGCGTGGACGCCGGACACCTGTGCGTCCCACGGGATGCTCACCTCGACGGTCTCGCGCCGGCCGATCCACAGCGGGCGGTCGCCGTCGCCGAGGACGAGGATCCGCTGCTCGCCGGAGGCCTCGCGGTGGACGAGGAACACAGAGCCCGCCCGGTCGGCGTCCTGCTGGGCCTTGAGCTCTGAGGCCGTCCTGGCCTTCGGACCGAG
>JALZII010000229.1 GCA_030860365.1 Actinomycetota bacterium | reverse complement strand
GGGAGAGCCCGCGCCCGAGCTGCCGGCGTGGCGCGCGGGGAGGAGCCCAGGCTCCGGACCGACGCCGAGAGCGACGCCCGGCGCGAGGCGCGTCGCCAGGCCCGCGAGCGCCTTTCGCGGGGTGGCTAGAGAAAGCGCCCGAGGGGGCGGGGGACCACGAGCACTGCACGCAACTCCTCGAACGGGCAAGAACTCTGCCTGACGCTGTCCGCAAAGCGCATTTGCTCGATCGCATCTGCGCGCTGATCGGCGAATGGCCCGAGCCCGAGTGGAGCGAAACCGTTCGACGCCGCGTGGAGCAACTCGCGCAGGCCCGAGGGCGTGGGCGGGAACGAGGGCAGCGCTTGCGCAAGACCCGACGTCACCGGGGTCCCGTGCCGGAGCCAGATGTCCCTTGGATGTGTGCCACCCAAATGACCACTGGTTTCGCCGCGCCCGCCCGGCGATCATCGACCCCGCACTCACTTCCGTGATCGACGAGTGGATCGCCGAATTCGCACCGAGCTACGCGGCTCTCGCCAACGAGGACTGGAGCCCTGAGGAGGGGAACGCAGATGTCGTCGTCGACATCCAGCTACCCGAGGAGATCCCCTGGCCCGAAGAGCCTCTACCGGTGGCAGTCACTGCTCAGCACCGGGGCAGCATTGACAGCACCTCGGAGGTCCGGCTGCGTCAGGTGCCGACGGGGGACGGACCATTCAACGGGACGCTGATCTCGGTTCTCCCGCATGAGCGCTGGCGGGTCTGCGGCAGTCTGCTCCCAGATGCTCGATCGTGCCCGCGGGTGGGACGCGTCGCGTGGAGATTTCCAGAGGTTTCCCCTGCGAGCTCGGCAACCAGACGTGACAGGGGAGCGTGCGGTTTCGAGCGGGACCGCGGGCGAACCGGTCAGGCGGCCAGCGCCAAGACGACCTGCACCACGGGCCGGACCTCTTCAGCCTCGGCGAAGCCTACGGCCTGCAAGCAGCAGCCGCACCCATCGCAGACCAGCAGCGCGACCTCGTCGACCGTGGTGACGACATCCACGACCTCAAGCTCACAGTCTTGGTCGCTGCAGGTGAGGGTCACGGCAAACATCGGACCGAACATCCTCGTCCGGTCGCCGGACGGACCGGTTTCCTGACGATTACGGCACCGGGACGGTGCCAATGTCTTCAAAAACGCGGGCAGGATACCCGCGGGGTGCTACAGCCGGACGTCGGCCACCATGGCCGCGAACAGCAGCGCCAAGTAGGCCAGCGAGTAGAGGTAGAGCCGCAGGGCGGTCCGGCGATCGGGGTGGCGCAAAAGGCGCACCGCGCCGGCGATGAAGACGGCGCCGAGGATCACCGAGCACACCAGGTAGGTGGCCCCGAAGGCCCCGGCGCAGAAGGGCAGCTGGGAGACCGCGTACAGCAGGATCGCGTACAGCAGGATCTGGCGGCGCGTCTCGGCCTCGCCTCGGACGACCGGGAGCATGGGCACCCCGGCGCGCGCGTACTCGTCCTTCATCAGCAGCGAGAGCGACCAGAAGTGGGGTGGGGTCCAGAAGAAGACGATCGCGAACAGGTAGATCGGCGTCCCCGACAGGCCGCCCGTGGTCGCGGCCCAGGCCACGAGCGGAGGCACCGCGCCGGCGGCGCCGCCGATCACGATGTTCTGCGGCGTCGAGCGCTTGAGCCACAGCGTGTAGACGAACACGTAGCCCAGCAGCCCCGACATGGAGAGCACCGCGGCGAGCGGGTTGACTGCCAATGAGAGCAGGGCGAAGGAAGCGCAGCCCAGCAGCGCGCCGTAGGCGATGGCCGCGGCGGGCGAGACCCGGCCGGAGGCCACCGGGCGGTCGGCGGTTCGCTTCATCGCGCGGTCCAGGTCGCGGTCGATCGCGTGGTTGATCGCTCCCGCGCCGCCGGCCGAGAGCGCGCCCCCCAGACAGGTGGTCGCCACCAGGGCGAGCGACGGATCGCCCGCGACGTACATGGTGGTGACCGTTGTGAACAGCAGCAGCGACTGGACCTTTGGCTTGGTCATCTCGAAGTAGTCCGAGACGACCGTGCGCCAGCCGCTGCGGTGGGCTAGGCCTACGGCCTCCATCAGGCGGCTACGGGCTGCCCACGCGCGCCCGCCGGCGCGAGCGCGGGTGCGGCGTAGAGCTGGAAGACCAGGTTCATCGAGGCCGCCCAGAGCAGCGTCCCGAGTGCCAGGTGGGCCAGGATCAGCAGCTCGTACTCGTCGAGCCAGACGTTCAGCGCGCCGAGGAGGACCTGGGCCAACAACAGCCCGGCGAGCAGGTGGGCCCCGCGCCGGTAGCCGCGGCGCAGGGCCAGCAGCGCCAGCACGCTCACGGCGATCACGGCGAGATACATGAAGAAGCGGTGGGTGAGGTGGATGTCGACCAGCCTCGCCTCGCCGAAGGGCAGGAAGTCCCCGTTGCAGGTGGGGAACTCCTTGCCGCAGGCGTGGTGGGCGCCGTCGCCGAGCTGGTAGTCGGCCCGGCCGTAGTGCTGCGTCCCGGCCATGTAGCCGCCGGCGACGATCGTGCAGAACACGAGCACCGAGGCCACCACCGACAGCGTCCGCAGCCGAGGCTCGGAGGGCTCGGCGGCCGCCGCGGGCTCACGGCTCTCGCGCCAGATGTACAGGGTCAGGGCCAGCAGTCCCATGGCCAGGCCGAGGTGAGCGGCCACGAGCGGCTCGTCGAGGTTGTTCTCGACGGTGGCGGCCCCGAGCAGGCCCTGCGCGATCACCAGCCCCACCGCGGCCAGCGAAGCGCGGACGAGCCTGGGGTGGTCGCGGAGCGTGCGGATCGCCATGACCGCCAGCGCGATCATCAGGAGCCCGACCGCGATGCCGAGCAGGCGATGCGTGTACTCGATCACCGAGTTGAGGTCGAGCCCTGGGACGAGGTCGCCGTTGCAGAAGGGCCAGCCGTTGAAGCCGCTGCCCGCGGGCCCGCAGCCCAGGCCCGAGTCCGAGACACGCACGACGCCGCCGACGAGGATGAGGGCGAAGGTGGCCAGCCCGGTGGCCAGCGCCAGGCGGCGAAAGCCGGCCGAAGGCGTGACGACCGAGCGGTGCTCGCCCGGCCTACGCCCGGTCACGACGTGCCTGAGGTCACCGGCTGCGCGACGCTCTCGGAGGCCTTGCCGGCCTTCTGCACCTCACGCCGGATGTCCTTCATCGGCTCCACGCTGCGCACACGGGGGATGGCGTCGAAGTTGTTCTCCGGCGGCGGCGACTGGGTGAACCACTCGAGCGTGTTGCCCTTCCACGGATCGTTGCCGGCACGCCGGCCGCCCTTGACGCTCTTGAGCACGTTGATCACCGTGACCAGGACTCCGATGCCGAGCAGGAAGGAGCCGATGGTCGAGATCAGGTTGTACGCCGTAAGGCCGGCGTCCGCCGGGTAGTCATACACGCGACGAGGCATGCCCGACAGCCCGGCCGAGTGCTGGATCAGGAAGGTGAGGTTGAAGCCCACGAACATCAGCCAAAACGAGAGCTTTCCGAGCGGCTCGGAGAGCAGCCGGCCCGACATCTTCGGAAACCAGTAGTAGAGCCCGGCGAAGATCCCGAACACCGAGCCGCCGAAGAGCACGTAGTGCAGGTGCGCTACGACGTAGTAGGTGTCGTGGAGCTGCCAGTCGACGGGGAAGACAGCCAGCATCACCCCCGAGATGCCGCCGATCACGAACAGCCCGGGGAGCGCGACGGCGAAGTACAGCGCCGTTTTCATCATGATCTGGCCGCGCCACAGCGTGGCTATCCAGTTGAAGATCTTCACGCCCGTCGGCACCGAGATCAGGAACGACGAGAGCATGAAGAACGCCAGCACCACCGTCGCGGTGGGGGTCGTGAACATGTGGTGGGCCCACACGAGCAGGGCAAGGAATGCGATGGCCACAGTGGACGCCGCGATCGCCTTGTAGCCGAACACCGGCTTGCGCGAGAACACCGGCAGGATCTCCGAGATCATCCCGAAGGCGGGCAGGATCATGATGTAGACCTCGGGGTGGCCGAAGAACCAGAACAGGTGCTGCCACAGCATCGGGTCGCCTCCGTCGGCCACGTTGAAGAAGCCGGTGCCGAAGTGTCTGTCGGTGAGCAGCATCGTCGCGGCCGCGGCGATGGCGGGCAGCGCGGCCACCAGCAGGTAGGAGTAGACCAGGATCGTCCAGACGAACAGCGGCATCCGGCCCCAGCTCATGCCGGGCGCGCGCATGTTGTGGATCGTGGCGATGAAGTTGATCGCGCCCACCAGCGAGGACAGCCCGGTGAGGTGGATGAGGAAGATCCAGGCGTCGATGCCTCCGCCGCCCGAGTATGCGTCGTCCGAGAGAGGGGCGTAAGAGGTCCAGCCGGCCTGAGGCGGCTCGAAGAAGAGGCTGCAGAAGAAGGCTACGCCGCCCCCCACCAGCAGCCAGAACGAGAGCGCATTCAGCCGCGGGAAGGCCATGTCCCGCGCGCCGATCATCAGCGGCACGAAGTAGTTGCCGAAGCCCGCGAGCACGGGCACGATCCACAGGAAGATCATCGTCACGCCGTGCATCGAGACGAGGCCGTTGTAGGTCTCCCCGCTGAGCAGCGTGTTGTCGGGCTGCGCGAGCTGGAGGCGCATGACCAGCGCCATGACGCCACCGAGAAGGAACCAGATGAAGGTGGCGTAGAGGTACATCACGCCGATTCGCTTGTGGTCGGTGGTGGTCAGCCAGGACAGCCAACCCCTGGGTCGCTCGGGGATCCCGTGCATGGAGATCTCCGGACGACCGGCCAGCCGTGCGCCGCTCGCTTCCATCACCCACCTCCTCCGGCCTGCGCCTCACGGGCCCGGCGCTGGGTGGCCAGCCCGTCCTGGGCGGCCTTGATCTCGGCACGCTGGGCCTTGACCCAGCGCTCGAACTCGTCTGGCGGAATGGCACGCACGACCGCGCGCATGTCGGCGTGGCCCGCGCCGCAGAGCTCGGCGCACTGCCCGTCGTAGAGGCCCGGTTTGGAGATCTTGAACCAGGTTTCGGCGGTGTGTCCGGGCACGGCGTCGACCTTGCCGCCCAGCTTCGGGATCCACCACGAGTGCACCACGTCGGACGAGGTGATGTCGAGGGTGACAGTCGTGTCGGTGGGCACGACCATCTCGTGGTAGCTGAACAGCGACTCCTTGCCGGGGTAGTCGTAGCGCCACAGGTACTGCTGGCCGTTGACGGTCACGCGCATGCCCTTGCCGCCGGGCGGGTCGGGCTGCCCGATGGCGGCCACCTGCACGCCGCCGGTGATCTCGGGGCCCGACTCCTCGGGGTCGGTGATCCCCTTGAGGAAGGCGAAGGTGACGCCGGTGAGGATCACCAAGATCACCGCCGCGCCGATCGTCCAGCCCAGCTCGAGCGACGTGTTGCCGCGGATCTGCTCGGCCTGCCCGCCCCGTCTCGCCTTGTACTTGACGAGCGAGTAGATCAGCGTCCCCTCCACCAGCAGGAGGATCGGGATCGAGATGAAGAACGTGATCTTGTAGAGCGTGTCTATCTTGTCGGCGTTGGGCGAGCCGCCGCTCTCGGGCGTCAACAGGTCCGCCGCGGCGGGGCCGGCGAGGACGAGCAGGGCGGCGAAGGTGGCCGCGAGGGCGAGGAGGATCCTTCGAGCACGCAAGGCGCGGGCATCTTACCCGCGGGTGCAGGCGAGGCTCTACATCGTGCCGGTTGGCGCTAGAGCGGCGCGAGCCGCCGCGCTCGATCAGATGCAGGTGCTCTCAGCTTCCGCGAAAGGCGGCGGTGCGCTTGGTGGCAAAGGCCGCGACGCCTTCGGCGAAGTCCTGCGTGCGCGCGAGCGAGTGCTGCAACTCGGCCTCGAGCTCCAGCTGGGCGTCGAGATCGGGGTAGATCATCCGATTCAGGGCCTGCTTGGCCGACGCGTAGGAGCGGGTCGGGCCGGAGGCCAACCTCGCCGCCAGCGCCTCCGCTCGCGTCGCCAGGTCCTCGTCGGCGTGGACCTCGTTCACGAGGCCCCACTCGAGTGCCGTCGCCGCGGGGATCCGCTCGCCCAGCAGGGCCATCTGGAAGGCGCGGGCCTTGCCCGCGGCGGCGGGCACGAACAGCGTCGAGCCTCCGTCGGGAATCAGGCCGATGTTCACGAAGGCCAGGCTGAGGAAGGCCGACTCGGCGGCCACCACGAGGTCGCAGGCCAGGGCCAGCGAGCAGCCGATGCCCACCGCGGGGCCGTTGACCGCCGCCACCACCGGCTTCTCGAGGCGCCGGATGCCGAGGGTGATCGGGTGGTAGACGTCCAGCAGTCGCTTGCGAACGTCGGGGAAGCCGTCGTCGGCGGCGTCGAAGCCGGCCTTGAGGTCGGCCCCCGAGGAAAAGCCCCGCCCCGCGCCGGTGATCAGGACCGCGCGCACCGCCGGGTCGGCAGCGTCGGTCTCGATCGCCTGCTTGAGCTCTGAAGCGAACTCGGCGGTCCAGGCGTTGAGGCTCTCGGGGCGGTTCAGGGTCAGGCGCCCGAGGCCGTCGGACAGCTCCCAGAGGATCGCCTCGTAGGCCACGGGCGGAAGGTACACCCCTCACGCGAACCGCCCACAAGGGGGCGGCCCTCCCGCAGACGCCCATAATGGCGCCGTGCTGTTGGACTGCGTGGAGTGGATCGGCCACTCGGGCTTTCGCGTGAAGGTCGGGCGCTCGTGGGTGTACATCGATCCCTACCGCGTGCCCGACGACTCGCCGCCGGCCGACCTGATCCTGGTCACCCACGGCCACTACGACCACTTCTCTCCGCGCGACGTGGAGCGGCTGTCGCACCGCGAGACCTGGCTGGTGGCCCCTGCGGCGGTGGCTGAGCGGGCCCGCGGGCGCGTGCTGTCCCTGGGCCCCGGCGACGGCCTCGAGCACGAGTTGGTGCCCGGGGTGGGGGTGGCGGCGGTGGCCGCCTACAACACCTCCAAGCGCGACGCCCGGGGCGCCCTCTTCCACCCCCGCGAGGCCGGGTGGATCGGCTACGAGGTAAACGTCCGCGGGGAGCGGCTCTACCACTCCGGCGACACCGACGTGATCCCCGAGATGGACACCGTCGCGGGGGTGGACCTCGCCCTGCTGCCCGTGAGCGGCACCTACGTCATGACCGCCGGTGAGGCGGCCGAAGCCGCTCGTCGCATCCAGCCCCGAGTGGCAGTCCCCATGCACTGGGGCGAGCACATAGGCAGCCCGGACGACGCGCGCGAGTTCGCCGCCAAGGCGCCGGTCGAGGTGGCCATCCTCGAGCGTGCGGCCTGACTCGCGGGCGGGACGCCCCGACGGGGTACCCTCCTGGGGCTTTGCGGAGCTCGCGCGCCCTACTGCGACGGAGCGTGCGGTGCTCGGCCGAGACCGTTCGGTCCGGTGCTCGCCCGAGGTTGATCGGTCTGGTGCTCGCCCGACCGACGCTCGGGCTGCGCTCCTCCCGGGCGATCGGTACGGTGCTCGCCCGACCGACGCTCGGGCCGCGCTCCTCCCGGCGCGCTCGGGCTGCGCTCCGGCCGAAACGCCCGGCCTGCGCTCCTGCGCTGCGGACGCTCGCGTGGGGGGCCGTGGCGATCGGGGTGGCCACTCCGCTCCTGCGCCGCCGTCTGAGTCTTCCGGTCCCCGCGGTCACCGTCCTCTCCTACCAGGCGCCCGCGGCGCTGGCGATCGCCGCTCCCCGCACCCGGCTGCGGGACGCCGGGATCTACGCGCTGCAGATGTGGGCCTACTTCGCCCACTTCGACATGCCCGACGACGACCCGGTGGCCTTTGCCGAGCGGGTCCGGGTGGACTACCCGATCCGCCTGGACCGCATGATCGGCGCGGGGGAGGAGCCCACCCTGCGCCTGCAGCGTGCCCTCGGCCGTCCCGGGCAGGTACGCCCGCATGACCTGTTTCTCTCCGCGGTGCACTGGAGCTGGTTCTTCGTGCCCCACGGCTCGCTGGCCTACCTGCTGCTGCGTCACCCGAGGCTCTACCCGCGCTCGGCCACGCTCATGGCCGCGTGCTTTGACCTGGGGTGCGTCGTCTACTGGGTCCTGCCCACCGCTCCGCCTTGGTTTGCGGGGAAGAACGGGAACACCGCGCCGGTCCGCCGAATCATGGCCGAGACCGGCGAGAGGGTCTGGGGCCGGCTCTGGCGACCGCTCTACATTTCGTTGGAGGGCAACCCCTTTGCCGCGATGCCGTCGCTTCACTTCGGAACATCGGTGATGGCCGCACGCCTGCTTCAGCGTGTGGGACCGGGCCATGGCGCCGCCGCGTGGGCCTACGCGCTGACCCTGGGCTTCGGACTGGTCTACCTGGGGGAGCACTACGTGGTCGATCTGCTCGCGGGCTTCGCACTGGCCGAGGGCATCGTGCGCCTGGCACCCAGGGTTGAGCCGCTGGCCGTCGCGGTATCCGGCGGCTTCGCGAGGCTCTCCGCGTGAGCCCGGCCTTGCACACCGACCACGAGCGCAAACAGCGCTCGCACGAGCAGGCCGAGGAGGAAGAGGAGGTCTCGAGGGTCCAGGCTCTGCTGCACGACCGCCGCAAGCTCGCCACGGCAATCCTGGTCATCGTCCTGGGGGTGGTTGCCATTTACGTGCTGTTCCCCCAGATCGTGGGTCTGGATGGCACGCTCGACAAGATCGGCGAGGCCAAGTGGTACTGGGTGGCGACCGCCGTAGTCGCGACGGTCCTCGGCTTCGGTGCCTACGTGATGCTCTTTCAGGGCGTGGTCGCGGGCGGCCGCGAGGTGGAGGGCTTCAGGCGGCTGGACATGAAGGCCTCGTACCAGATCAACATGGCCGGACTGGCGGCCACCCGCATCTTCTCCGCGGGCGGCGCGGGCGGCATCGCGCTGACCTACTGGGCGCTGCGCAAGGCGGGCATGGACCGCCGGCGCTCGGCCTGTCGCATGGTCGCGTTCCTCGCGCTCATGTACTCGGTGTACCTGCTTGCGCTGGTCGTCTTCGGCGTCCTGCTTCGCACCGGCGTGCTGCCCGGCCAGGCGCCCGTCGGCGGCACCATCATCCCCGCCGTAGTGGCGGGCGCGGTCATTCTCGTGCTCGTCTTCGTGGCGCTCATCCCGGGCGACGTCGAGCGGCGCATCCGCCGTGTCAGCGATCACCCGCGGGCGGTGCGCATCGGCGCCAAGCTCGCCGCCGGGCCGGCCACGGTGGCCACCGGCGTGCGGACCGCCCTCGCCTATGTCCGCCACCCGCGCCAGGGCGCGGTGGCCATTCTCGGGGCGATCGGCTTCTGGGCGGCCCAGATCACCACGCTGTGGGCGAGCTTCGAGGCCTTCGGCGGCGACGTCCCCTTCGCAGTCCTGGTGCAGGGCTTCTTCGTGGGCATGGCCGCGAACCTGATCCCCTCCCCGGCAGGCGGGGTGGGCTCGGTGGATGCCGGCATGATCGCGGCCTTCGCCCTGTTTGGAATTCCGGCCGAGATCGTCTTCCCCGCGGTGCTCACCTACCGGGTGATCGCCTTCTGGCTGCCGATCCCCCCGGGGATCCTCGCCTACTTCCAACTCCGCCACACCGTGCACCAGTGGGAGAGCGAAGGCTATACTTCAGAAAGTAAAGTAAAGGCGGAGGCCACTTGAAGATTGAGAACGTTGTGATCGTGGGAAGCGGGCCGGCGGGCTACACCGCCGCGCTCTACACCTCGCGGGCGGACCTGGAGCCGTTGGTGATCGAGGGGTTTCTGTGGGGTGGGCTGCTCCAGCAGACGACCGATGTCGAGAACTATCCCGGCTACCGCGACGGCGTCATGGGCCCGGAGATGATGCAGGAGTTCCGCGACCAGGCCGAGCGATTCGGGACGCGCTTCATCACCGACGAGGCGAGCGCCATCGAGCTGGCAAAGGACGGTGGCACTCACCTGGTGCGCGTGGGCGGCCAGGAAATTCGCGCCCGCTCTGTGATCCTCGCGATGGGGGCCGAGCCGACCAAGCTCGGCGTGCCCGGCGAGGAAGAGCTGTCCGCCCGTGGCGTCTCCTACTGCGCCACCTGCGACGCCTCGTTCTTCCGCGACAAGCCGACGATCGTGGTGGGTGGCGGCGACACGGCGATGGAGGACGCCACCTTCCTGGCCAAGTTCGCAAAGGACGTGAAGGTCGTCCACCGCCGCGACGAGTTCCGCGCCTCGGCGATCATGCTCGAACGCGCGCGGCAGGCCGAGAACATCGAGCTGCTGACGCCATACGTGGTGGACCGCTTCGAGGCGGGCGACAACGGCAGCCTGGAGACCGCCGTGCTTGCCCATACCGAGGGCGGGGAGGACCGCACCCTGCAGATCGACGGCGCCTTCGTGGCCATCGGCCACAAGCCCAACTCGCATCTCGTGAGCGATCAGGTCGACGTCGACGAGAACGGCTACGTGGAGGTCGAGGGCCGCTCGACGCGGACCAACCTGGCGGGCGTCTTCGCCGCGGGCGATCTGGTCGACCACACCTACCGCCAGGCGGTCACCGCCGCGGGCACGGGCTGCGCCGCCGCGCTGGACGCCGAGGCCTACCTGCGCGACACGCCTGTGGACCCCGAGGCGCACTGGACCCCCGACCCCGACAAAGTCGAGCAGGCAGCAGAGACTGCGACCCGTTAGCCCGATTCGCGCTTGACATCTCCGTATGAGGAGAAGGGGCCATGCTCTCGGAGGCCGAGCTGAACGTGAGAGGCAGGCCCCCGAAGGGCAGCTGCGGCGCTACGAGCGCCTCGCCGGCCTGCGGCCCTCCGGCGCCCCCGCCGCCGGTCCTCGAAGAGCGCGGCGTAGGCCTGGTGGCTCGCCTCGGCGCGATGATCCCACCAAGCCGTGCGGCCCAGGACTGACGCCCGGTTACGCTTGAGCGGTGGCCGTCACCGAGAGCCCCGAGCAGCTCGGCGTCCGCCCCTTCCACGAGTTCGACGAGCCACACCGCACCGGGTTGCGGGGTGAGCGCTTGGAGGCCATACGCGCGGGGGCTGAGGAGTTCCGGCGGCGCTTCAAGGCCCAGGGCCAGGTGGTGGCAAGCAGGACCATCGACCTCGTGACCGCCGGCTACCCGGCGCGCTTTGCGTTCGGTGGCGCCGCCCGGGGCATCAATCCCTACATCGGCATCACCAACCGGCTGGTGATCGTCCAGTTCCACGACTTCGAGGGCGCGCTGCGCACGCTGGTCTGGGAGCCGACGGTGCCCGAGGGCTCCGCGCGGACGCCCTTCTACCAGCAGCTGATCGGGCGCTACGGCGAGTGGCTGTCGGAGAAGGTGCTGGCCACCGAGCACAACACCGTTGCCGGTGCCCTCGACCTCTGTGGTCTCACGCCGGCCGACGTGGACTACGTGGCCTTCGACCACCTCCACGTGCAGGACATGCGCCTGCTGATGGGAACGACCCTGCCCGTCGAGGGCGAGCTCGAGCCCCGGGCACCTCTGTTCCCCAACGCGCGGTTTCTGTGCCAGCGCCGCGAGGTGGACACGTTCCGCTCACCGCACCCCATGCAGTGGGCCTGGTATGTGCCCCGCGGCATGGACCACGTGATCGAGGAGAGCTTGGTGCTGCTAGACGGCGATGTCGAGCTCGGGGTGGGGGTGGCGCTGGCCTCGACGCCCGGCCACACCGACGGCAACCAGTCGCTGGTGGTGAACACGCCGGACGGCGTGTGGGTCTCTTCCGAGAATGGAGTGGCCGCCGACAACTGGCATCCGCATCTCTCGAAGATCCCCGGGGTCAAGCGCGAGGCCGAGTTCATGGGGGTGGAGGTGATCCTGAACTCGAACACGCTCGAGGACTCGATCGACCAGTACGACTCGATGGTCAAGGAGAAGGCCCTGGCCGACCCCAACCGCGAGGACCCGCGCTGGATGAACGTCTTTCCCTCCTCGGAGATGCCCAAGCTGCGCCGCCAGTGGCCGGTGGTCCCCAGCTTCACCTACGGGGGCATCGACTACGGGCGGGTCGAGCGCCCGCTGCGCTAGCCGCCGGCGCTCGCGCTGAGCACCCCGATCGTCGTATGGGGCAGAAGTGAGCCTCGATAGCGTTCGCGCCGTGAGCGCCGATCGCCTGACCGACCTCGAGATCTTCCGCCTCGACTCCATCACGGGATCCGAGCGCCTGCCCTACTCGCTGAAGGTGCTGCTGGAGAACCTGCTGCGCCACGGGCAGGACGAGGGGGTCGAGGCGCTCGCCCGCTGGGACGCGAAGGCCGAGCCCTCGCACGAGATCGCCTACACGCCCGCCCGCGTGCTCATGCAGGACTTCACGGGCGTGCCCGCGATCGTGGACCTCGCCGCCATGCGCGACGCGATGGACCAGCTCGGTGGCGACCCGACGAAGATCAACCCGCTGGTGCCGGTCGAGCTCGTGATCGACCACTCGATCCAGGTGGACGTCTTCGCCGAGCGCTTCGCCTTCATGCGCAACGCCGAGCTCGAGTTCGAGCGAAACCGCGAGCGCTACGCGTTCCTGCGCTGGGGCCAGGACGCCTTCGAGAACTTCGGGGTGGTGCCGCCCAACACCGGCATCTGCCACCAGGTCAACCTCGAGTACCTCGCGCGCGTGGTCACCTCACGCGATGGCCAGGCCTTCCCCGACACGCTGGTCGGGACCGACTCCCACACCACGATGATCAACGGGCTCGGCGTGCTGGGCTGGGGCGTGGGCGGCATCGAGGCCGAGGCGGCCATGCTCGGCCAGCCGGTCTCCATGCTCATCCCTCAGGTCGTCGGCTTTCGGCTGACCGGCGCGCTGCCCGAGGGCGCCACCGCAACCGACCTCGTCCTGACGGTCACGCAGATGCTGC
>JALZII010000219.1 GCA_030860365.1 Actinomycetota bacterium | reverse complement strand
TGTCGCGCCACCCCACCGTCGAGCGCTGCGAGCTCGTGCCCCGCCACGTGGACCTGCGCTCGTTCGTGATCAGCGCGGGGGACGAGCCGTGGGTGCTGCCCGGAGGCCTCACGCGCGTGGCCTTCGGCGCCGGCGCGCTGGTGGTCAACAGCTCCCAGGACGGCGGGGGCAAGGACACCTGGGTGGTGGGCTAGGTGGCCACCACCTCGGCGAGGCCCCTGATCGGCATCTCCTGCTCCGAGCTTCGCCGGCGAGAGAGCGTGCACTGGACGCCGGAGGGCGAGCCGCCCCGCGAGGAGCTCGGACTCGGCCTGACCTACGTCCACGCGGTTCAGCGCGCAGGGGCGATCCCGGTGGTGCTGCCGCCGCTCGACCGCAAGGTGGTCGACGAGCTGCTGGGCAGCCTTGGCGGCCTCTGCCTCTCGGGTGGCCCGGACCTCGACCCCGCCCGCTACCGCCGCCGCCCCCATCCTCACCTCGGCCCCACCGAGCCCGAGGTGGACCGCTTCGAGCTGGCCCTGGTGCGGCGAGCCGATGCCCGCAAGCTGCCGCTCCTGGCCCTCTGCCGCGGCGCCCAGGTGCTCAACGTGGCGCGCGGCGGCGCGCTTCACCAGCACCTGCCCGACCTCGCGCCGGAGGGGGGTGGGCGGATCGATCACCGCCAGACCGAGCCCGGCGACGCCACCACGCACCGCGTGAGCGTGGAGGCCGGGACGCTGCTCCACGGCCTGGTGGAGCGCACCGACCTGGAGGTCAACTCGTTCCACCACCAGGCCGTGGCCCGCCTGGGCCGCGGCCTCGCAGCCACCGCACACGCTTCCGACGGCGTGATCGAGGGGATCGAGGCGGCGGACCACCCGTTCGCGGTGGGCGTGCAGTGGCACGCGGAGTCCCTGGTCGACCGCCCCGAGCACCTGCGGCTCTTCGAGGGCCTGGCCGATGCGGCCCGCCACCACGCCGGCGGCAGGCGCGACCTGCGGGCGGCATGACCGGAACCCCGCTACCCGACTGGGCGAGCTGGGGGGAGAGCCGGGCCTGGACGCTCGGGGCAGAGGAGGAGGTGATGCTCCTCGATCCAGAGGACTGGTCGCTTGCGCAGTGTGCGCCCGAGGTGCTCGAGAGCCTGCCCGCCGAGCTGGCCGATCACACCGACGGCGAGACCCACCGTTCGACCCTCGAGCTGCGCAGCGACCCCCACCCGGACGCCGGCTCGCTGTGCGGCCAGCTGATGAGCCTGCGCCACGGTCTCGCGGCGGCGGTTGAGGCCCGTGGGATGCGTGCGGGCGCCGCGGGTCTGCACGGCTCCACCACCTGGTCTGACACCGAGGTGACCCGATCGCCGCGCTACGACGTCGTCCACGACTCGATGCGCGTGCTGGCGCGCCGCGAGCCGACCTTCGGCCTGCACCTGCACGTCGGGGTTGCCCGTCCCGAGGAGGCTGTGCGCCTCGCCAACCGCCTGCGAGCCCACCTGCCGATGCTCCTGGCCCTATCGGCTAACTCTCCCTTCTGGCAGGGGCGCGAGACGGGCATGCGGTCCGCGCGCACCCCGCTGTTCCAGGGCTTTCCTCGGGTGGGAGTGCCCCGCGCCTTCGCCGACTACCGCGACTGGGTCGAGGCCGTGGACGTGCTGCTGCGCTGCGGAGCTGTGCCCGAGCCGAGCTTCCTGTGGTGGGACGTGCGGCTTCAGCCGCGTTTCGGGACCGTCGAGGTGCGGGTGCTCGATGCGCAGACCGAAGTGGCGGACACCCTCGCTCTGGTGGCCCTGTTCCAGTCGGTCTCGCGCCTCGAGCTGGTGGAGGGCCACGCGTGCGAGCGGCTGCTCGCCTCGCCCGAGGCGTTGAGCGAGAACCGCTTCCTCGCGGCGCGCGACGGGATGGACGCGGAGCTGCTGGACCCTGCAGGCGCGCGCCTGGTGCCCGCGCGGGAGGTTCTGGCCGAGCTGCTGGAGGCCTGTGCACCGCACGCCGAGGCGCTCGGCTGTGCCGGCGAGCTGGCGCTGGTCGAGAAGCTGGCCCGGTGGTCGGGCGCCGACCGCCAGCTCTCGCTCGCGCGCGCGGGCGGCCCCTCGGCGGCGATGGCCGGGTTGGCCCGGGCCTTCCTGACGGCTCCGTCCACCGACGGGGATGCCCGCCGGCCCGCACCCCGGCCATCGGCCGCCGCCTGAGCGTGCCCCCGCCGGTCGGCCTGTGCGACGCCTGCCGTCATCAGCGTGTGGTGCGAACCGGGAGGGGAAGCGAGTTCTCGCTGTGCGAGCGCGCGAAGGCCGACCGCTCCTTTCCCAAGTACCCGCGCGTGCCCGTGCGCGAGTGCCGGGGCTACGAGCGCCGGCCCGACCCCGCGCCCGCTGGGAGCTAGCGGTTTCCCTCGACGATGGTCTCGCCGTCGTCGGCGACGCGGGTATCGGGTATGTCGTCCGAGATCTTGCCGGAGAACGAGCCGCCCGGACGCCCTCCACCGCTGTCATCCTCGGCCTTGGCCTTGCCGTCGAGGCCCGCAGAAACGACGTACCACGGCTACGACGCCTCCGGGGGCCCGGTGGGGGTGGGCGCCGCCACCGCCAAGTCGATGGTGCTCAACACGGTCATGGTTCACCTGGTGGGCATGGTGGGGACGCAGATCTTCTGGGGCTCCAACCCAAGGGCGCCGATAGGCGGATGACGCACTTCGCGGAGGAAAGGACTGAAGTTGGCTGAAGACAGGCGAGACGATCCTCCGTGGGGCCGCCCGCTGGGCGACGAGGAGACCCAGGAGACCGATCCGGCCGCACGCGCCCCAGCCGCCGCCTCAGAGCGACCCGGGCTGGGATCACGACGATGATGAGGAGGGCTGGCCCGAAGCTCCCGATCACGAGGGGCCTGCCGACGGGCGCGACGAGCACGGCCACGGCGCGGGCGCGGCGGGTGGTGGCGCCGTCAGGCGCGACGAAGCGGACGTGCCCGACAACATCAGGGCACAGACGCGCGGCAGCGAGGACCCCTACCAGTGGCACGCCGGCCTCAACCGCCCGCACGGCTCCAGTGACGCGGTTGAGTTCATCGACGTAAAGAAGTCCTTTGGGCGCAACACGATTCTCAACGGGAAGTCGGTCTGCATCAAGCACATGGTCGGCCTGCTCTATCCCGACGAGGGCGATGTCCTGGTGCACGGCCAGTCGGTTCCGAACATGCAGGACGACGAGCTGTTCGACATGCGAAAGAAGTTCGGCGACAACACGGCGTTCCCGTTTCGCCAGCACACCGACAGGGGCGAGGGCGAGATCACCGAAATCGTGACGCGTCGCCTGGCCGAAGTCGGGCTAGGGGGCGCGATGGACAAGATGGCCAACGAGCTGTCGGGGGGGGATGCGCAAGCGGGCCGGCTTCGCCCGGGCGCTGGTGCTCGACCCGGACATCGTGCTCTTCGACGAGCCCGACTCGGGGCTCGATCCGGTGCGCACGGCGCTCCTGTGCGAGCTCATCCAGGAGGTGCACGAGGAGAACGGGGGCGCCTACGTGGTGATAACGCACGACATCATGTCCGCCCGCCGGGTGGCCGACTTCATTTCGGTGCTGTGGAAGGGCCGCATCGTGGAGTCGGGCCCCGCAAGCGAGCTGTTCAACTCCGACAACCAGTTCGTGCGCCAGTTCCTCAGCGGCGAAGCTCAGGGCCCGCTCGGAATGGAATAGCCTTGAGAGAGGGGACCGGGGCACCCCGCACAGCGCCCGGCAACCGATGCGGGCGCCGGGGACCGTCGCCTAAGCTGACTCCGTGCGGAGCCGGGTCGACTTCGGGCGCGTGGCGCGCGCCGTGGACTTCGCTCTTGTCACGCGGGCCGTCACCCGTCGTCCGCGGCTCACCCTCGCCGTAGTGGCTGTGCTTGCGCTGGTCGGCGCGGCACTGGCGCTGCGCCTCGAGCCGAGCGTGGACACGGACACGCTCGTCGACCGCGGCTCGGAGACCTTCGCCGCGACCGAGGCCTTCAAGCGCGACTTCGGCGACGACTCGGTGGTCATCATGGCCCGGGGGCCGCTCAAGAAGCGGGTGCTGACGCCCAACCTCGAACGGCTGATCGGCCTGGAGGGCTGCCTATCGGGCAACGTGCCGCCCCAGGTTCTTGGCGCGCTGCCACGGGTGTGCTCCGAGCTGGCCGAAGCCAAGCCCGCGCGGGTGGTCTTCGGCCCCGGCACGTTCCTCAACCTGGCCGCCACGAAGGCCGCCGACGGGCTGCAGAAGCGAGTGGCCGACAACGCGCGCCAGGCCGATCTCCTGGCTCGCCAGGCCGCTCAGGCCAGCAGGCGCCGCGGCGATCCGAAGGCGACGCAGGAGCGCCTGGCCGGCGACGCCCGCCACCTGGCCCAGTCGCAGTTCCAGCAGCAGCTGCTGGGCCTCGGCGTGCGCTACGGGCTGCTGAGCGTCCCGAGCGTGGACAACCCGGACTTCATCTCGAAGGTGGTCTTCGACCCGAGCGCCCCCGGCGAGCGGCCCAAGTCGCGCTTCGCGTACCTGTTCCCGAGCCCGAACGCAGCGCTCATCCAGGTGAGCGCGATTCTGGTGCTGCTCGTCGCCGCCCTGCTGGTGATGGCGGCCACGCTTGCCTTCGTGTTCCGCACCCGCCTGCGGCTGCTGCCGCTGGCGCTCGCGCTGGCCGCGGCGGCCATGACCTTCGGCGGCCTGGCGTTGGTCGGGGGCAGCCTGACCATGGCGTCGATAGCCGTGATCCCCGTGCTGATGGCCTTGCGGTGGACTACGCCATTCAGTTCCAGGCGCGCTTCGACGAGGCCCGTGCGCGAAGACGCGCCGGCCCCGGGGCCGCCGCCGAGCGCGCGGCGGTGGGGGCGGCCCCACCATCGCCACGGCGGGCCTGGCC
>JALZII010000215.1 GCA_030860365.1 Actinomycetota bacterium | reverse complement strand
ACGAGCCGATCGAGGTCGCCGTGCTTGGCTGCGCGGTCAACGGCATCGGCGAGGCCTCGCACGCGGACTTCGGCATAACCGGCGCCAAGAACGAGGGCCTGATCTTTGCCGGCGGCGAGCCGCTGAGAAAGGTGCCACAGGACCGCCTCGTCGAGGAGCTGTTCACCGAGATCGACCGGTCGCTGAAGCTCGGCCGCGTGGAGCGCGACGAGGGCGAGATGGCCGAGGGCGCGGAGTGGCTGGCCAAGATCGAAGAGGAGAACGCCGGGGAGATGACCCCCGAGCGCATGGCCGCGATGGAGGCCGCCGCGGCCAGCGAGCAGGCCATGGCCGAGGGCGACGCCCTGCCGATGGCCCCGGCCAAGCCCAGGCTGGACGAAGAGGTGTCGCCCACGGCGGGCCGGCGCTTCACGCGCGCCTGAGGCGAAGCGCCACACATCACCCGGCGCTGGGCGCACACTTGCCGGCGATGGGTCGGCGGCAGGCGCACGAGGCTTCGGGCCTCGTGTAAAAGACATCCTTATAGGTCGAAATGATGTATCGTGACGACTCATGACGGACGTGACACCCACCGCGCGTCTCGTGCTCGGCATGATCCACGCCAAAGGCCTGCGGACGGGCTATGAGATAAAGCGCCTGGCCGAGGTCTCGACGCGCTTCTTCTGGGCGGCAAGTCCCGGACAGATCTATCCGGAGCTGAAGCGGCTGGAGTCCGCCGGCCTGCTCACGCGCTCCGAAGAGCCGCACGGCGGGCGGGCGCGCAACGTCTACTCGGTGACCGAGGGGGGGGAGCGTGTTCTTCTCGAGTGGCTCACCGAGCGCTCAGCTTCCAGCTTCGAGCTTCGCAACGAGGGTCTGCTGAAGCTCTTCTTCGCGGACCTCCTGCCGGCCGAGCAGCAGCTCGAGCTGGTCCGCGCGATGCGCGCTCAGCATGAGGCAATCCTCGACGGCATCCGCGGGGCGACCCCTCCCTATCGAGCGGACAGGAAGTTCGGCTACATCACGTGGCAATACGGCCTCGGCCTCCACGGTTGGGTCGTCGACTGGTGCAAGCAGCTCGAGTCCGACCTGGCCGCGGGCCGCGTCCCGCACGCGCCCGAGGGGAGCGATTTCGCTGCGCGCCCTCGCTGACCTCGCGAGCCGCCGCACCCGCACCCTGCTCGGGCTGACTGGGCTCCTGTTCGTCCTCGCCATTGCCGTCGGGGGCCCGGTTGCGGGTCTCCTCGACACCGGGGGGAACCCGTTCACGGACCCCGACTCCGAGACTGAGCAGGTCCGAGAGCGTCTCGAGGCGGCAGCGGGCGAACAAGCGGGAGTCGGGATCGTCGCGCTCGTCGAGGCCCCGAGGGGAATCGAGAGTCCAGCCGGTCGCGAGCGCGTCGATTCGGTCGTCACCACCCTCGACGAGGACCCCGCCGTGGCCCGGGTCATCCGCGACGGTCCGGCCAGTAAAGACGGCAAGTCCGCATACGTGGCCGTCGTCCTGCGCAACGTCGACGACGCCGAGATCGACGCGGCGGTGGAGCGACTCGAGGCGGAGCTCGCAGACCAGCCCGGCGTCAAGCTCGGCGGGGGTGCGCTCGCGGGACCGGCTGTCGGCGAGCAGGTGGGCGAGGACATCGGGCGAGCCGAGCTGCTCGCCTTTCCCATCATGTTCGCCCTCTCCCTGCTCTTCTTCCGCGGGTTCACTGCTGCCCTCCTGCCGCTCTTCGTAGGCGTGCTGACGATCTTCGGCACCTTCCTCGTGCTCCGGCTGGTCAACGGGGTGCTGCCGCTGTCGATCTTTGCGCTCAACCTCGTGATCGCGCTCGGCCTCGGCCTGGCGATCGACTACAGCCTCGTCATCGTCTCGCGCTATCGCGAGGAGATCGCGCGCTCGGGGCCCGGGCCCGAGGCGCTGCGGCGAACGCTCGCCACGGCCGGGCGAACGGTGCTCTTCAGCACTCTCACGGTCGCCGCCGCGCTCGCCGCCCTGCTGGTCTTCCCGCAGCAGTTCCTCTACTCGATGGGCCTCGGCGGGATGGTGGTGGCCCTGGTCGCGGCAGCGGCGTCGCTCGTGGCCCTCCCAGCTCTGCTGGCGCTGCTCGGCACCCGCATCAACTCGCTCGCTCCGCGGCGGTTGCGCGGTGCCTCCGAGCGGGTCGCTCGAGGCGAGAGCTCAGGCGGCTGGTATCGCCTGTCGCGCGCGGTCATGCGCCGCCCGGCGCTCGTCGCCACGCTCACGGCGGCGTTCCTCCTGCTGCTCGGCTCCCAGTTCCTGCGGATCGACTTCACCGGCTTCTCGGCCGAGAACCTTCCCAAGACCTCCGAGCCCCGCCAGGTCGACGACGCACTCGACGACGAGTTCCCGGCGAACCCGAGCTCCTCGGTGATCGTGGCCGCCACCGCCGGGCCGCGCGAGCGGCAGGGCGTCAGGGGGCTCACCACGAAGATCCAGGAGCTCCCGGGCGTCGCCGGGGTGCAGCCGCCGCGATACCTGGGCGACCAGACGTGGCGGCTCGACGTCGCCTCCGCGGGCGAGCCGCTGGACGAGCGCAGTCAGAAGCTCGTCGAAGCGATCAGATCGCTCCCGAGCCCCGTCGAGACCGGGGTGACCGGGGAGACGGCGGACTTCGTCGATCAGCAGGCGAGCCTCGGCTCGCGGCTGCCGGTCGGGCTCGCGATTCTCTGCCTGACCACGTTGGCTCTGCTGTTCCTGCTGACCGGTTCGCTGATCCTGCCCCTGAAGGCGCTGCTGATGAACGTGCTGACGTTGAGCGCCGCCTTCGGGCTGCTCGTGTTGGTGTTCCAGGACGGCCGGCTGGAGAGCCTGCTCGGCTACGAGTCCGAGGGTGCGCTGGAGGCGACCCAGCCCGTGCTCCTGTTCGCGCTCGTGTTCGGCCTCTCGACCGACTACGCCGTGTTCCTGTTGAGCCGGATCAAGGAGGCGCGCGACTCTGGCCTCGACAACACCGAGGCGGTTGCTCGCGGCCTCGAGCGCACCGGCCGTATCGTGACCGCGGCTGCAGCTCTCTTCTGCGTGGCGATCGGTGCCTTCGCGACCTCGGAGATCATCTTCATCAAGGAGCTCGGGATAGGGACCGCGCTCGCGGTGATCATCGACGCGACGCTGATCCGGGCGCTGCTCGTGCCGTCGCTGATGGCGCTGCTCGGGGGAGCGAACTGGTGGGCGCCGGCGCCGCTGCGGCGCCTGCATGGGCGCGTCGGCCTGACCGAGCCCCCAGCCTGATCCGTCAAGGCCCTGCAGCTACGCGCGGCCGGACGACGAGACCGCCGGTCAGCGTGACCGCGAGCGGGCGCGAACCCGCGCTCCTAGACTCCGGGCCCTGGTGACGCGCCTCTCCCGCTACTTCCTTCCCACCACCAAGGAGGCCCCGGCGGATGCCGAGGCGGTGTCGCACCGCCTGCTGGTCCGGGCGGGAATGGCCCGCCAGCTCGGAGCCGGCATGTGGACGTGGCTGCCTGCAGGTTGGAGGGCCCACCGCAAGGCCGAGCAGGTCATTCGCGAGGAGCTCGACGCCATCGGCGCCCTCGAGATGCTGATGCCGGTCCTGCAGCCGGCCGAGATCTGGCGCAAGACCGACCGCTACGCGATCGAGGAGCTGTTCAAGCTGCAGGACCGGCGCGGCGCCGAGCTGACGCTCGCGATGTCGCACGAGGAGGCCCTCACCTTCCACATGGCCCGCGAGGTGCGCTCCTACCGCGACCTGCCCAAGCTGCTCTACCACTTCCAGGTCAAGGAGCGCGACGAGCCCCGCCCGCGCGCCGGCGTGCTGCGCACCCGCGAGTTCGTGATGAAGGACTCCTACTCGTTCGATCGCGACCGAGAGGGCCTGGACCGCTCCTACGACCTGCACGTGGGCGCCTACGACCGCATCTTCGAGCGCTCCGGGCTCGAGTGGTACCGAGTCGAGGCCGACGTGGGCATGATGGGCGGCTTCGGCGCCCACGAGTACATGGCGCCCTGTCCGGCGGGCGAGAACGACGTCGCGCTGTCGGACGCCGGCTACGCCGCCAACGTGGAGGTGGCCAGCGCGTCGCCGCGGCCGGTCGAGGGCCTGCCCGAGGCACTCGCCGAGCCCGAGGAGGTCGAGACCCCAGGGGCCACCACCATCGCGGCCGTGTCTGGCCTGCTGGGCGTCCCATCCGCCGCGCTCATCAAGGCCATGCCCATGGTGGTGGAGGGGCGAGGGCCGGTGCTCGTGGTGCTCCGGGGCGACCACCGGCTGAACCCGATCAAGCTGGCCAACGCGCTCGGCGCCGAGGCGCGCCCGGCTCACGCGGAGGAGATCGGCGAGCTCGGGACGGTGCCCGGCTTCATCGGCCCCGTGGGGGCGGGCGTCGCGGTGGTCGCCGACGAGGCGCTGCGGGACCTGAGCGGCCTCGTCGCCGGGGCAAACCAGCCCGACAAGCACCTGCGGGGGGTCGAGCCGGGGCGCGACTTCGAGCCCGCGTGGGTCGACGTCCGCAGTGTCGAGGAAGGGGACACCTGTCGCGCAGGGGCGGCCATCCGCATCGAGCCGGCAATCGAGGTCGGGAACATCTTCAAGCTGGGCACGCGCTACTCCGACCCGCTGGGCGCCACCTACCTCGACGAGTCTGGCGCCGAGCACCCGATCTGCATGGGCTCCTACGGCATCGGGCCGGCGCGCATCGTCGCCGCGGCGATCGAGCAGCACGCCGACGAGCAGGGCATCTCCTGGCCGCGCGCGCTCGCTCCCTTCGACGCCGAGCTGGTCACGCTCGGCCGCGACGGCGAGCCTGCGCGAGACGTGTCGGACCGTCTCTACGGCGAGCTCAAGGACGCCGGCCTGGACGTGATCTACGACGATCGTGAGGCCGGGGCGGGGGAGAAGTTCGCCGATGCCGAGCTGTTGGGCTGTCCCCTGCGCCTTACGGTGGGCAAGCGGGGCATCGAGTCCGGCCAGGTGGAGGCCCAGATCCGCCGCGGGCAGGAGAAGCACGAGCTGCCGCTGGACGACGTGGCGCGGACCGCGGTGGACCTATGGCGAACGCTCGCGTAAAGCGCGATCAGGACCAGGGTCGCGGAGATCAGCTCCGTGAGCGGGGCGAGGCCGCACGCGAGCGCGTGGACGCCGTGCGCGAGCGCACCCGCAAGCGGCTCCTGGGCCTCGACCGCTCGGGCCCGCCGCCCCCGGAGACCGCGCGCCACATGCCACTGCGCCCGTTCACCCTGCCCAACGCCATCGGCTTCGTGCGCATCGCGTTGATCCCGGTGTTCCTGGTGCTCGCACTCTCGGACCCCGATGGCCGCAACACAGCCGCCGCGCTGATCTTCGCGACCATCTCCGCGACGGACTACCTCGACGGCCTCACGGCTCGGCTCACCGGCCAGTACAGCCGTCTGGGCGCCCTGTTGGATCCGCTCACCGACCGTGTGCTCGTGGTGTCGGGCGTGGTGGTCTGCTTTCACTTCGAGTTGCTGCCGCGCTGGGCGCTGGCGGTGCTCGCGGGGCGCGAGCTGTTGATGCTGGCGCTCACCCAGGTCTCGCTCAAGCTGGGCGTCGACATCAAGGTCAACATGCTGGGGCGGTGGGCGGTCTGGCCGACGATGACGGCGCTGGGACTGGCCATCCTCATCGACTCGTGGGTCCCCGAGGCCCTGCTCTACCTGGGCCTGGCCATGACGCTGGGGGCGACGGTTCTGTATCTGCAGGACGGGATCCGCCATTTTCGTCATCGACCCTCAAGCTCGACTTGATCCCCACCTGTAGACTCGCTTGGCTCCCGCCCTCCGAAAGGATCTGACCGCGAATGGACACCTTCCCCGATCTCGGCGCGCTCTCCGACGAGGAGCTGAAGGACCTCATCCAGCAGCTCACCGAAGACGAGCAGGAGGTCTCCTACCAGCGCCGGATGCTGCACGGAAAGATCGACATCCTGCGCGCGGAGCTGGTCAACCGGCTTCGCAAGAAGCACGAGGAGGGCGAGGCCATCATCACGGGCGCCGACGTCCAACAGCTCAGCGACATCCTTTCGGGCAAGGCGATCCCCGAGGGCGACGGCGACGTCGAGTAGGTAGCACCGGTGCACTGCCCCGAGTGCGGTTTCGTCAACGCCGAGGGCGCGAACTACTGCTCGAAGTGCGGCGCCTTCCTGGGCGACACCAAGCCCTCGGGCGGCGGGGACACCACCGAGACCTACCAGGTGGACGAGACCGGGGAGCTCAAGCCGGTGGACCTCGAGGAGGTGGCCGGCGAGGGCGCGACCCTGGTCATCAGGGCGGGCGGGGGTCGCTCCGGCGAGCTGTTCAACGTGAGCGGCGACCACATGACCATCGGCCGCAGCCCGGAAGCCGAGGTCTTCCTCGACGACGTGACCGTCTCGCGAAACCACGCCCTGCTGGTGCGCCGTCGTGACGGCCTCTACATCGATGACCTGGGCTCGCTGAACGGCACCTACGTGAACCGCCGACGGATCGAGTCCCACCGGCTGACCAACGGCGACGAGCTGCAGGTGGGCAAGTACAAGCTCACCTACCTCGAGCGGTGAGCAGGGACGTCCCTCTAGGCGAGGAGCGCAGGCCGAGCGTCGGTCGGCCGAGCACCGCAGCCTCCGAACCTGCACGCCCGACCAAGGCGCTCACCATCGGCGCCGTGGTCAAGCAGCTGGAGCGGGAGTTCCCCGACGTCTCGATCTCCAAGGTCCGCTACCTCGAAGACCAGAAGCTGCTCTCCCCGCGACGCACCCAGGGCGGCTACCGCCTCTATGCCCCCGCCGACCTGGCGAGGCTGCGGACCATCCTGCGTCTGCAGCGCGACGAGTTCCTCCCGCTCAGGGTCATACGCCAGGAGCTTGCCGCCGGGCGCGCCGACGAGGAGATCGCCAAGGCCGACCCTCCGTCCGGCAATCAGCGCGGCGCGCTGCGGCGGGCGTCGGTGGAGGGTGGCCAGACCGCTCAATACCGCCTGGAGGACGTGCTGGAGGATACCGGCGCCGAGCGCGCCCTGGTCAAGGAGCTCGAGGAGTACGGGGTGATCCGCGGCGAGAAGCGCGACGGCGAAACGCTGTACGACGACACCGACCGCGAGATCGTGCGCGCCACCCGTGAGCTCAAGCGCTTCGGGGTGGGCGGGCGCAACCTGCGGGTGTTCCGGACCTCGGCCGACCGCGAGGCGGCGCTGCTCGAGCAGATACTCGCCCCGGCCCTGCGCTCGCGCAACCCCGAGCGCCGCCGCGAGGCGGTGGAGGCGCTGGAGAACCTGGCGGCGATCGCCTCGAACCTCAAGCACCTCCTCCTCATCCGGGACCTGCGCAAGCTCACCAGGTGAGCGCGGCGCCGGACCTCCGCTCCCACGTTCGGGACATCCCGGACTTCCCGCGGGCTGGGATCGTGTTCAAGGACGTCACCCCGCTCCTGCTCGACGGGGCCGCGCTGCGCTCGACGGTGGATCGGCTCGCCGCCTACGCCAGGGAGCGCGGAGTGGACTACGTGGTCGCCGCCGAGGCTCGCGGGTTCGTCCTGGGCGGGGCGCTTGCGGTCGCCGTGGACGCCGGCTTCGTCTTGGCCCGCAAGCCGGGCAAGCTGCCGCGGGAGGTCGACTCGGCCGACTACCGGCTCGAGTACGGCATCGACGCCCTGGAGGTGCACAGCGACGCCATGAGCGCCGGGGCCCGGGTCTTGGTGCACGACGACCTTCTCGCCACCGGCGGCACCGCGGAGGCCCTCTGCCGGTTGGTGGAGCAGGCCGGATGCGAGGTGGTGGGCTGTGCCTTCCTGATCGAGCTCGAGTTCCTGGGCGGCCGCAGCCGATTGGCCGGCCGCGACGTGCTCAGCCTGATCACCTACGAGAGCGGATAGTGCCCACGGTGCGGCGAGAGAGGGCTGTCGCCGCCTCTCCCGGGGCGGTGTGGGCGGTGGTCGGCGATCCCGAGCGGCCGCCCGAGTGGTGGCCGTCGGTCACCCGTGTCGAGGAGGCGGGTCCCGAAGCCTGGACCGCGGTGATGGAGACTCCCCGCGGGAAGAGCCTGCGTGCCGACCACACCATGCTCGAGTCGGTGGCCTGCGAGCGGCTGGTGTGGCGCCACGAGATCGAGGAGTCGCCCTTCGAGCGGATCATGAGCGACTCGCGCTACCAAGTCCTGCTCGAGCCCGCCGGGGAGGCAACGACCGTGAAGCTCGCGCACCGGACCAGGCTGCGCGGCTTCGCCCGCTTCGGAGCACTCCAGGTCCGCCTCGCCACCCAAAGGACCCTGGCCGGCGCGCTGGAGGGCCTCGCGCGCCTGGTGGAGGCGCGCTGATGCGAAAGAGATCGAGCGGCGGTGCTCGGCCGGCCGACGCCCGGCCTGCGCTCCGGCGCTGTGGATCGAGCGGCGGTGCTCGGCCGGCCGA
>JALZII010000189.1 GCA_030860365.1 Actinomycetota bacterium | reverse complement strand
GCACGGCGGTGGCGGGCGGCCCCACCATCGCCACGGCGGGCCTGGCCACCGCAGCCGGCTTCCTCATCCTGCTGCTCTCCCCGGTCCCGATGGTCCGCGGCTTCGGGGCGCTGCTGCTGGTCGGCGTCGTGCTCGCCCTCGCCGCCACCGCGGGCTTCGCTGCGCTGGTCACGCGCGAGGAGGCCGACGAGCGTTCGGACATGCCGCCGGTGCTGCCTCGCCTGCGTGCTGCGCTGCGGCGCCTGGGACGACGCGTCTCGACCTCCGGGCAGGCGCTGGCCGTCCTCGGGCGCGTGGACACCGTTCGCGACCGGATCGCGGACCTGCAGGCGCTGCGCGACGTGAGCGCGCTGCAGGCCGAGACGGGAATCGGCGGCGAGATCGACGTGACGGTGCGGGCGGCCGACGTGACCGACCCCGCCGTGCTGGGGTGGATGGGGCGTTTCCAGGAGAAGGTGCTCGAGGAGGCCGGCTTCGAGCGGGCCAAGCGTGACAGCTGCCTCGACAGGCACGACCCGCCGGACCTCTGCCCCGCGTTCTCGCTCACCGACCTCTTCCCGGCGGGGCGCCCCCCAGCGCCAGCATGTCAACCAGCTGCTGGACGCCGTTCCGACCTACTTCCAGCAGGGCGCGATCACAGGCGATCGCAAGACCGCGAACTCGCCTTCGGCATCCGCCTACAGCCGCTGGACCGCCAGCGCGAGGTGGTGGACAACATCAAGGACGAGCTCCACCCGCCGTCCGGCGTGGACGCCAAGGTGGTGGGGCTGCCGGTGCTGGTGGCCGAGGCCAACGGCCGGCTCTCCTCTCCGCTGCGGCGCCTGCTCACGCTCGTGGCCGCCCTGCTGGCGGTCTTCCTGGTGCTGTGGGCGGTGCGCCGCCCGCGTCAGGCGGCGTTCGTGCCGCTGATCCCGATCGCGCTGGCACGGTGGTGGACCTGAGCGTGTCGCTGGCCGTGGTGATGCTGGTCCTGCCCGCGGCGCTGCTGTGGGCCGAAGAGCACGGGCCGATCACCCTGCGCGACCTCGACCCCCGGCGCCTCGCCCGCGGGAGGGGGCAGGGCCGCCCGCGGAGGAGGTTGCCGCGGCCGCCCCGGCCTTCCCTGCGCACGCCGCGGCTTGGCCGTCGGCGCGGGTTTCGTGCCTGACGACCCCTTCGCCGACCTCGAGGGCCCGGGCAAGCGCACTCGGGCCGAGGCCATCGGCGAAGAGCTGGCCGAGCGCGATCGGGTCGACCCCGAGCCGCCCCGGCCCGCCGGGCCCGCACGGCCCCGCAACCGCTACGCGTGGGCCGTGGGGATCCTGGCGTTCATGCTCGTCGTCGCCGTCCTCCTGCTCAATTCCGTACCCAACCGCGGGAAGGCGGTCTTCGGGCCCAAGGTGAGCGCTCCCCTGCCCGCGTTCGCGGCTCCGCTGGCCTCCGGCGGGCTCGAGGGCGATGCCAACTTCTGCCAGCGAAAGCCCTGTCCCGATGGCGCGGGCAAGGTCCCCGCCTGTGATGTGCAGAGCGACGAGGTTCTGAACTCCTGCGAGCTGCGAGAGGGCCCCGCGGTGCTCACCTTCGTCGTGACCCAGGGCACCGACTGCGAGCCGCAGGTGGATCGAGTGGAACGCATGCGCCGCGAGTTTCCGGGCGTGAGCTTCGCCGTGGTGCTGAGTGGGCAGAAGCGCGATGAGGCGGTGCAGATCGCCCGCCGCCGCCGCTGGACGATCCCGGTGGGCCTCGACCCCGACGGCGCGCTGGCGAACCTCTACAGCATCGCCGTGTGCCCGACCACCGTGTTCTCGGACGGCGACGGGAAGGTGGCCGCCGTGACGCTCCGCAACCGTACCGAGCAGGAGCTGCGAGACCAGGTGCGTCGCATCGCTCGGTGAGCGAGCCCGAGCTCACACAGGGCTGGATCGACGTGGAGCTGGCCGAGGAGTTCCCCGAGCTCGGGCTGCCCTATCGGACGGGGAAGCTCGCAACGAGCGCATCGGCGGCGGCCTGCTCATCGCCGCGCTCGGCGGCCTCGAGCTGGCCGTGCGTGAGCACCTGGCCGGCTTTCGCTCCCACACCACCCTGCTCGCCGGCGCGGCGGCGTTCGCGGTCGTAACGGTCCTGGCGCTCGGCCCCGGCCCGCACACGCTCGGCGTGCTCCTGATCATCGGCGCGCTCGTGTTCGCGGCCTGCTTCCACGCCCTGCGCCTGCTCTTTCGCCGACGCTCGGGGCGGCCTGAGCTTTCGCTGAGTGGGTGGGCAGCGCCTCCCGACGAGCGCCGGCTTCTAGAGTCCCGCGGCGTGGAAGCCTCGACCGCACAGCCTCGCCGCCTTGCCTTGGGCGGCCTGCACCACGTCACGCTGATCGTCAAAGACGTGCGGCGCTCAGTTGACTTCTACCGCAACGTGCTGGGCCTGAGGCTGGTGAAGCAGACGGTCAACGAGGACGACCGCTCGGCGCGTCACCTGTTCTTCGGTGACGAGCAGGGCCGGCCCGGCACGATGATCACCTGCCTGGAGTACCCCCAGCTCGACGAGGGCACCGTCGGGGTGGGCTCGACCCATCACGTCGCCTTCTCGGTCGGCTCCGACGAGGAGCTCGAGGGGTGGCGGGCCTACCTCGAGTCGCGCGGCGTGCAGTGCACCGAGCTGCTAGATCGCACCTACTTCAGGTCGGTCTACCTTCGGGACCCGGACGGCCACATCCTCGAGCTGGCCACGGCTGGTCCGGGCATGACTGTGGACGAGCCGCTCGAACAGCTCGGCCAGCGCGCCGTCGGCTGAGCACCGCATCGGTTCCTACGCGGCGGCGAGCCCCCTCGAGGACATCGACGTCGTGCGCCCGGCGCCCCGTGCCGCGAGCCCGTCCCTCAGCGCGATCCGCTGACGCTCGGTGAGCGTCCCGATGAGCTTGTTCTCGGAGATCCCGAGGGGCGTCAGCAGCCGCTTGCAGCGCTCGCGGCCCCAGCGCTTCTGGCTGGTGAGCAGATCGCCGATCTCCATCCTGTGGGCTTCCCACGGGCAACTGAGGATCACCTCAGACGCACTCAACGCGCCGGCGGTCACTCGTCGCTTGAGCTTTGCCCGGGCCAGCCGAACCCGGTTGGCGTGCTCCAGTGCCTTCAGCGGCTGCTGCCCAGCATCGACCGTGGCCATATCGCCCATCAAACCTCCCCGCACTCACCGTGCGAATCACTCTTCAGGATGCAGTTCCCCATCGCGCGACCGGTCGAGCGGAACCTGAGCAAGGGGCAGGGCGGCGTACGTGTGCCGGGAGCCGCCATAGTCACCCTTCGCCTTGCCGTGGGTTCCGCTTCAACCCGTCGGGACGCGGCCCCAATAAACCCGAGGCGCCCCGGAGCGTCAACACCAATTTCGGAGGCCCGCCGCTAAGAGCGGCCTTTTCGGAAGCCCTCGCTCAAGTGGCACAAACGCACAAGCCGGTGCTTCCCGCCGGGGCGGCGGTAGGGTCCGACGCCGGATGCGCTCGACCAAGATCGTGGCCACAATCGGACCGGCTTCCCGGGAGCCGGACGTGCTCGAGCGCCTCGTGGCGGCGGGGCTCGATGTCGCCCGGCTGAACTTCGCTCACGGCAGTGCCACCGAGCACGCCGAGACGGCAGATCGCATCCGCGAGGCGGCCGCGAAAGTGGGCCGGGTGGTGGCGATTCTCGGTGACCTCCCCGGCCCC
>JALZII010000226.1 GCA_030860365.1 Actinomycetota bacterium | reverse complement strand
GGACCGACGCTGCCGCTCTGATGTAGTCGACGAGCTCGGCGTGGGGTATGTCGGTACCAAAGCCGGCGGCGCGGCGGTGCCCTCCGCCACCGTGCTCGCGAGCGATCGCCGAGACGTCCACCGCGCCGTCCGTAGATCGCAGGCTCACCTTGCGCGCCCAGCGCCCGCCGTCTGTCTTGTCGCGGATCACGCCCGCCACCCTCGTTCCCTCCAGGGCTCGGACGTGGTCGATGATCCCCTCGGTGTGGAGCTCGCTCGCTCCCGTGCGCTCGTAGTCGTCGGCGGAGATGTAGGTGAGGGCGATCTGATCGGAGTCGTAGCGCTCAACCTTCGCGAGCGCACGCGCGACCAGTCGCGTCTTCTCCATCGGCACGCGCTCGTACAAGCGGCGGTAGATGTCGTCCACGTCGACCCCGGCCTCGATCAGCTCGGCGGCCATGTGGTGAGCGTCCGCGTCGGTGTTCTCGTACATGAACTTGCCGGTGTCGGTAACGAGGCCGACATAGAGCGCCGTTGCCATGCTCGGGGTCACCGTCGCGCCGAGCAGTTTCGCCAGCGAATGCACGATCTCGGCGGTGCAGCTGGCCTCGACGTCGACGAGATTGGCGGTCCCGAAGAGCGTGTTGTCGTGGTGGTGGTCGATGTTCAGCTTCTCGGCGTCGGTGCGCTGGAGGAAGTCGACCGGCATGCGGTCGATGTTGCCGCAGTCGAGGAAGACGACGGTGCGCTCGTCGATGTCCGCGGGCGGCTCGTGGGTGACCTCCTCGAACGGGAGGTGGTGGTACTCAGGTGGCAGCGGGAACTGGTTGGCGGCCATGAACATCTTCGAGTCCTTGCCGAGCAGGCGGAGGATCTCGTGCATTGCGAGCAGCGACCCGAGGGCGTCGCCGTCGGGGTTCTCGTGGGTGGTCAGCAGGAGCTTGCCGGCCTGGCGAAGCTCCGCCAGGACCTCGTCGGCTTCGGTGAGCGTGCTCAATCCGCCTCGTGCCGTGGGCAAGCAGCCGGCTCGGCCGGCTGCGCAGCCTCTTCGATCAGCTGGGCGATGCGCATGCCCCTGTCCACCGAGTCGTCGTAGACGAACTCGAGCCGGGGCGTGCGCTTCAGGTGCAGCTCCTGGTTCACCTGAGCCTGGAGGAAGCCGTGGGAAGCGGCCAGGCCCTCCAGGGACTCGCGTCGGACCTCCTCCGAGCCCAGCACGCTCACGTACACCCGCGCGTGGCGCAGGTCGGGGCTGGTGTCGACGGAGGTGACGGTCACGAATCCGATCCGCGGATCTTTGAGGCCTGCGGCCAGGCGCGCAGACAGGACTTCGCGCACGGCCTCGTTGACCCTTCTCATGCGGTCGCCCGGCACGTTAGCTGTTCATCAGGTCGGCGTCCGAGAGGAGCATTCCCGCAGTCGAGGATCCCTCCGGGAAGCGCGCGGCGACCCAGCGCTCGAGGGCGTCACGGGTGCGCCCAACCGTCCCGGCCTCGCGCCCCACCAGGGCCGCCGAGAGCTCCGCGCGCTGCCACAGGTCGTGGTGGTCGGTCTCGGCGACCGCGGCGCCGAAGCGCCGCTGCAGCTGGGCCTTGACCGACTGCAGCTCCTTGCGCTTGCCCTTCAGGCTCCCGTTCTCGGGGAAGTGCAGGTCGATCCGGATCAGGCAGACAAAGGCCACGGGGTCATCGGGTCAGAGCTCTCGCTCCCTCTGCCCCAGTTCGTAGACCTCGAGGATGTCCCCCTCCTTGACGTCGGCGTAGTTCTCGAGCACCACGCCGCACTCCAGTCCGGCGGTCACCTCGCGGACGTCTTCCTTGAACCGCCGAAGCGAGCCGATCCGCCCGTCGTAGATCACGGTGCCGTCGCGCACCAGCCGCGTCTGGGCGCCGCGGCGCGCCGTGCCCTCGGTGACCTGGCAGCCGGCGATGGTGCCCACGCGCGAGGCCCGGAAGGTCGCCCGCACTTCGAGCTGGCCCACCGTCTCCTCGATCTCCTCGGGGTCGAGCAGGCCCTGCATCGCGTCGCGGAGGTCCTCGATCACCTTGTAGATGACCGAGTAGGTGCGGATCTCGACGCCCTCGCGCTGGGCCACCTGGGCCGCGCTGCCCACCGGACGGACGTTGAAGCCGATCACGACCGCCTCCGAGGCGGCGGCCAGCATGACGTCGGACTCGTTGATGCCGCCCACCGCATCGTGGATCACGTTGGCCACGACCTGGTCCTGGGGCAGCTTGGCGATCTCGTCGGCCAGCGCCTCCAGGGACCCCGCTACATCGGCCTTCAGCACCAGGTTGAGCTCCTTCTCGCCGAGCTGGGCGCGGGCCATGACGTCCTCGAGCGAGACCCGCACGCCCGCGCGGCGGGCCAGGGCCTCTGTCTTCAGGCGGTTGGCGCGCTCGCCGGCGATGCGCCGCGCCTCGCGCTCGTTGGTGACCACGCGGAAGTGCTCGCCCGCCTCGGGCACCCCGTCGAAGCCGAGCAGCTCGACGGGCTGGGCGGGCGTGGCCTGCTTGACGCGGTTGCCGCGGAAGTCGTGCATGGCCTTGGCGCGCCCGGAATGCGCACCGGCCACCAGCGCGTCGCCCACGGTGAGGCGCCCGCGCTGTACGAGCACCGAGACCACCGCGCCGCGGCCGGGATCCAGGCGCGACTCGATCACCATGCCCGACGCCTCGCTGTCCGGGTTGGCCCGCAGCTCCTGGATGTCGGCCAGGGTGACCACGGTGTCGAGGAGGTCGTCGAGGTTCTGGTGGGTCTTGGCCGAGACGTCGACGAACTCGGTGTCTCCGCCCCAGTCGGCCGGCGTAAGGCCCTGCTGGGCCAGCTCGCCGCGCACGCGGTTGGGGTCGGCGCCCTCCTTGTCGATCTTGTTGACGGCCACCATGATCGGCACCTCGGCCGCCTTGGCGTGGTCGATGGCCTCCACGGTCTGGGGCATCACGCCGTCGTCGGCGGCAACGACCACCACGGCGATGTCCGCCGCGCGCCCGCCGCGGGCGCGCATGGCGGTGAAGGCCTCGTGGCCAGGGGTGTCGAGGAAGGTGATCGGGCGCTCGGAGTGGTGCACCTGGTAGGCGCCGATGTGCTGGGTGATGCCCCCTGCCTCGCCCGCGGCCACCTCGGTCTCGCGGATGGCATCCAGCAGCGAGGTCTTGCCGTGGTCGACGTGGCCCATGATCGTGATCACCGGCGGCCGCGCGGTCAGGGCCGATTCTTCGTCGTCGTACTCGGGCTCGGCCTCGACCTCCTCGTCGGCGTGGACGATGACGACCTTCCTCTCGAAGGAGTCGGCCAGGACCTCGATGGCGTCGTCGGACAGGGTCTGCGTGAGCGTGGCCATCTCGCCGAGGGTCATCAGCTGCTTGATCACCTCCGACGAGGAGATCCCGAGCGACTCGGCGACCTCCTTGACCGTCGCCCCGGACTGGATCTCCGTGGGCGGCTGCTCCTTGGGCTCCTCGGGCGGCGCGTTGAGGTCGGGCTCCACCCA
>JALZII010000185.1 GCA_030860365.1 Actinomycetota bacterium | reverse complement strand
GTCGGTGCTCGAGGTGGTCTACCTCGTCTTCAACGAGGGCTACTCGGCCACGGCGGGGGACGACTGGATGCGGCCCGAGCTGGTCCAGGACGCCCTGCGCCTGGGGCGGATCCTGGCCGAGCTGGCCCCGGATGAGCCAGAGGTGCATGGGCTGGTCGCCCTCATGGAGATTCAGGCATCGCGCTCGCGGGCGCGAACCGGTCCCGGCGGCGAGCCGGTCCTGTTGCTCGATCAGGACCGGGGGCGCTGGGACTGGGTGCTGGTGGGCCGCGGGCTGAAGGCGCTGGACCGGGCCGAGGCCCTGGGCGCAACGGCGGGTTTCTATCGACTACAGGCAGCGATCGCGGCCTGTCACGCGCGGGCGCGGACGCCAGAGGCGACCGACTGGCGGCGCATCGCCGCGCTGTACGGCTCGCTGGCGGGGCTCACGGGCTCGCCGATCGTCGAGCTCAACCGTGCGGTGGCCCTGGCTCAGGCCTTCGGCGCCGAGGCGGGCCTGGGGCTGGTGGAGGAGCTGTCCTCGGACCCCGCGCTCGAGGGCTACCACCTGCTGCCAAGCGTGCGCGGCGACCTGCTGGCCAAGCTGAGCCGCTTCGACGAGGCCCGGGCCGAGTTCGAGCGGGCGGCGGAGCTGACCCGCAACGAGCGCGAGCGCGAGCTGCTGTCCGAGCGAGCCCGCTCGCTGCCCGTCTAGGCGGCCTCGCTCGGCAGCCCGTGGCGCTCCACCGCTCGGTCGTAGTTGAGCCGCATCAGCTCGATCACGTCGCGCACGTCGGCCTCGTCCTCGATCGCGCGGGCGCCGTAGCCGGGCTTGCCGGGGAAGACCGGGTGGTAGTCGATGCGGCCTTCGTCGAACAGCCTCTGCCACACGTCCTTGGGAAAGCCGAAGTGGGCCACGCGGTCGCCGTGGAGGTGGCCAAGCGCCTTGCGGCCCACGGTGAACGCGAATTCTCCTCGCCTGCCGGGGCCGGCGGCCACCCCGGGCCAGGCGGTGACCTCCTCGGTGATCTGCTCGCTGGCTGTGCGTGTTGGTGTCATGCACGCCAGTGTGCATCTTCGAGGGCACTTGAAGTCAAGGGGTCATCGAGGGCTCGGCGAAGGGATGTGAGGCGCGCCTAGACTGGCTGGCTTGCGAATCTTCAGCGGCATCCAGCCCACGGGGCGAAAGCACCTGGGCAACTACCTGGGCGCCATCCGTCAGTACGTGGAGGGCCAGGAGCGCGGCGACCCGGCGATCTACTGCATCGTCGACCTGCACGCCACGACGGTGCCCTACGAGCCGGCCAAGCTGCGCGAGCGCGTCCTGGACACCACCGCCATGCTGCTCGCCGCCGGCCTCGACCCGGCACGCTGCATTTTGTTTCGCCAGGGCGACGTGCCCGAGCACACCGAGCTGTGCTGGCATCTGTGCTCGGTCACGGCCCACGGCGACCTGAACCGGATGCATCAGTTCAAGGAGAAGTCCGCGCAGCAGCGCGAGCTGCTCTCGGCCGGCCTCTTCCTCTATCCCGTCCTCATGGCCGCCGACGTGCTGGCCTATCGCGCCAACGAGGTGCCGGTGGGCGACGACCAGCGCCAGCACGTGGAGCTGATGCGCGACATCGCCCTGCGCTTCAACGCCACCTACGGCGAGGTCCTGGTGGCGCCCGAGCACCGCATACCCGAGGTGGGCGCACGCATCATGGACCTGCAGGAGCCGACGAGGAAGATGTCCACCACCGTCGGGACCGAGCAGGGCCTGGTCTACGTGGACGATGAGCCCGACGCCATCCGACACAAGCTCAAGCGCGCGGTGGCCGACTCGGGTCGCGAGGTGGTGCGGGCACCCGACAAGCCCGGGATCTCCAACCTCATCGAGGTGCTGGCGGTGACCCGGGGCACGGGCGCCGAGGAGATCGAGCGCGAGTTCGACGGGCAGGGCTATGGCGACTTCAAGGCCGCCTTGGGGGAGGAGGTGGTGGGGCTGCTGGCCCCGGTCCGAGAGCGCTACCTCGAGCTGCGCCCCGACGAGGACGCCCTGGAGGCGGCGCTGCGTGAGGGGGCCGACCGCGCCCGGGCGATGGCGAGCGAGACCCTGGCCGACGTGCGCCGGGCCATGGGCGTCGGGCCGCCGGTCTAGGCTGCGCGGGGAATGGCCCTCGCGTCCATCGACCTCGACCTCGAGGTCTTCCACGGACCCTTCGACCTGCTGCTGTCGCTCGTGCTGCGCGAGGAGGTCGACCTGTTGGAGGTGGACCTGGCCGAGGTGGTCCTGGCCTACGTCGAGCACCTGGAGACCACCGGGCAGCTCGACCTCGAGGCGGTCACCGAGTTCCTGGTGCTCATCGCTTCGCTGCTGCTCCTCAAGTCGCAGCTCATGCTGCCCGCCGAGGAGGAGGAGACGCCTGAGCTCGACCCCGGCGAGGCCGCCGGCGAGCTGTTGGCCCGCATGCTCGAGTACCACCGCTACCGCGGCGCCGCCGAGCTGCTGCGCGAGCGCTTCGAGTTCCAGCGCGGCTTTCTGTACCGCTCCGCGCCGCTGCCGCCCCAGCTGCGGCGGGTCTCGGTCGAGGTCGCGGAGGCGGTCTACGAGCCCGAGCAGCTGGCCCGGGCGGTGGGGGACATGCTGCGCACGCCGCCGCCGTTCGAACTCGGACACGTCGCCCGGGCCACCGTCTCCCTGGAGACGCGGCTCTCCCACCTGCGCGAGCTGCTGTCGAGCCGCGGGTGCTTTGGCTTCGACGAGGCGGTGAAGGGTGCCGACCGCCTCACCGAGGCCGTCACCCTCTTCGCGCTGCTCGAGCTCTACAAGGCCGGCGAGGCGAGCTGGGAGCAGGACGCGCCGTTTGCCCCGATCACGGTGAGCGCGGGATGAACGAGCTCGCGCGCGTGATCGAGGCGCTGCTGTTCCTGTCGCCCGAGCCGGTGAGCGTCGATTCGCTGGCCGACGCCGCCGAGGTCTCGGCCGGTGAGGTTGTGGAGGCCCTGGCCCGGCTGCGCGAGCATTACGCCGAGGGCTACCGCGGCGTGGTGCTGCGCGAGGTGGCCGGCGGCTTCACCCTGGCGACCGATCCGGTGGCCGAGACGGCTGCCCGGCGGCTGTTGGCCAAGCCGCGGACCCCGCCACTGTCACAGGCGCAGGCGGAGTGTTTGGCCACGGTGGCCTACCTGCAGCCGGTCTCGCGGCCGGAGATCGCCCGCATCCGCGGCGTGGCGAGCGAATCCGCCGTCGGCACCTTGCTGGAGCGCGGCTTGATCGAAGAGTCCGGGCGCTCGCGCTTCGGGGCGATCCTGTACCGCACCACCGAGCTTTTCGAGCGCCTGTTCGGCCTGAGCGGCCTCGACGCCCTGCCCGACCCCGCGAGCTTCGACCCGACGCCCGAGCAGGAGGGCGAGCTGCGCGAGCGCTTGGTGCGGGCGGGCGACCAGCGGGCCTCGCAGGGCCCGACCTAGCCGCTTGCCCAGCTTCGGTGAGCAGCGCGCGATCGTCGAGCGCTGGCCCCGCTTCGGCTCCCGCGAGCGCCAGGACGACCATCGCGTGGCCCTCACCTTCGACGACGGGCCCGACCCCGAGGGCACCCCGGCCGTGCTGGAGGCGCTCGACGCGATCGGCACCCGCGCCACCTTCTTCATGGTCGGCGAGCAGGCCGAGGCCCACCCGGGCCTGGCGCTGGAGGTGGCCGAGCGAGGCCACGAGATCGGGTTGCACGGACTGCGCCACGTCCGCCCCGAGGAGCTCGAGGACCCCGAGGACGACCTCCAGCGCGCGCTCGCCGTCATCGAGCAGGCCACCGGGGTTGCCCCGACCACGTTCCGCCCGCCCTACGGCCACTTCACCGCGCCCCTCTACGAGGCGGCCACGGAGCTGGGCCTCGAGCCGGTCCTGTGGTCGGCCTGGGGGCTGGACTGGGAGCCGATCCCGGCCGAGCGCATCGCCGACCTGGTGCTCACCGACCTCCAACCCGGCGCGATCGTCGTCCTGCACGACTCCGCGCGCTACGGCCCGCGCGCAAGCGTGGCGCCGACGGCCGAGGCGCTCGGGCAGATCGCCGCCGGGGCCGCGCGGTTGGGGATCGAGCTGGAACCTCTGTGACACTCCTGTAGCACAGATCATGCTACACTGGCGGATGTGCGGGCAAGCTCCATCCACGTTCGGCTCGACCCGTCGTCGGCTCGGGCGCTCGCTGCCCTGCGCAGGCGGGAAGGCGTGACCGGCTCTGAGGCGGTCCGGCTGGCCCTGCGCGAGAGCGCCGAACGTCGGCGCCGGCTCTCCGCAATCGCCGCCGAGGTCGAGACGCTGGCCGGCGACCGCGAGGACCTCGCCGAGGCGGCCGCGGTGCGGGAGCTGATGGACGATCTCGCGCCGGAGCGATGACGTGGTGCGGGGCGAAGCCCTCCGCCTGCCTGCACCCCGGCGGGCGAGGGGTCACGAGCAGGGAGGCAGCCGCTTCGCCGTCATCGTGCAGGCCAATGAGCTGCTCGAGCTGAGCACGGTTCTCGTGGCTCCGACGTCGCGATCGGCGCGAGCCGCGACGTTCAGGCCCGAGGTCGAGCTGGAGGGAAAGAGCACGCGGGTGCTCGTCGAGCAGACGACGGCGGTCGACCCCGAGCGACTCGGGGCTTCGGTCGGGCGCCTGGACGCCGGCGAGCTCGAGGCGCTCGACGACGCGCTGGCGCTCGTCCTCGCCCTCTGAGGCTCAGGCAGCGGCCGCTCGCACGACCAGCTGGCCGCACGCAGCGTCGATGTCGCGACCTCGCGTCAGGCGAACCGTGGCCCGCACCCCCCGGCTCTCCAGCGTGGCCCGGAAGGCATCGATTGCCCTGCGGCTCGAACCCTCGAAGCCGGCCTCGGTGGGGTTGTAGGGGATGAGGTTCACCTTGAAGGCGTTGCGCGGCTCGCGCACCAGCTCGGCGAGGGCCAGCGCCTGCTTGACGCGGTCGTTCACGCCCTCGAGCATCAGGTACTCGACGAAGACCTCGCGCCGGCGGGCCGCGTGCCAGTCGCGGCAGGCGGCCAGCACCTCGCCGAGTGGGTAGCGCTCGTTGACGGGCATCAGCTCGGAGCGCAGGGCGTCCTCGGGGGCGTGCAGCGACAGGGCCAGGCGCACCGGCCGCCCCTCCCGGGCCAGGCGCTCGATGCCCGGGATCCAGCCGACGGTGGAGACCGCGGTGTTCGACGTCGCGATTCCCAGGTCGGGCAGACGCTCGCAGGCCTCCAGTACGGCGTCGAGGTTCAACAGCGGCTCGCCCATGCC
>JALZII010000179.1 GCA_030860365.1 Actinomycetota bacterium | reverse complement strand
GGCGCGAGCTCGCGAACTCGCGCGCGAGGAAGCCGGCGAGGTGGCCGCGGCGGCGAGCGTCGTCCTCGTGGCGGCTGCGGGCGGCGGCCGGGACATGGCTCTCGTCCCAGAGCACCGCACGGGCCAGGCGCATTGCCGCGGTTCCGTCGGCCAGGGCGTGGTGAAGACGCCAAACCACCGCGAGGCCGCCGTCATTCAGCTCCAGGACGTCCATCCTCCACAGGGGCCGAGTGCGGTCGAGTCGCTGCGCGAAGAGGCGGGCCACGGCCCCCTCCAGCGCCTGGCGGTGGAGTCTCGGCTCGCCCGGCGCGGGGCCTACGTGCGCGGCCAGGTCGAACATCTCGTCGGTCACCCAGACGGGCCTCTGCTCGCTGCCGCCCAGCCGCCGGGTCAACTCGGGCGCGGCGCTCAGACGGGCGGCCACCGCCTCCCGAAGCGCGTCCACAGCAGGCGCGCCTTCACCCAGCACGATCACCTTGCACGTGTGGCCTGCGACCGCTGCGCTCTCCAGAGCGAGGATCGCCCTGTCCTCCTTGCTGAGCGGGATGGCAGTCGTACCCACGGGCTCCGGATCCTGTCTGCCGAGCGCCGCCAAGCTCTTAAGCGCTCAGCGTCAGCCTGCGCGGGCTCTGGCGAAAGCCCAGCTCCAGAAGCAGCTCTCCGGCGGGTGAGCCCACCACGGGCTCGCCGTCGTAGCGCTCCACGGCCAGGCGCTTGATCCGGCCCTTGCGCACAGCTTCGGCGAGCGCTTCGAGCGCGTCCCGCAGCCGGTCCTCACCCGGCTCGCCCAGCGGCAGCAGGCCCTTGCCGCCACGCTCGACGTAGAGCACCGGCTCGGCGTCAACGGCCACCAGGTAGGCCCCCGGCACGCGAGCAGGACGGCGGCCCGAGTCCTCGCGCTTGGGCCACGGCAACGTGGCGCCGTAGGGGTTGGCCGGATCGGTGGCGGCCAGCACCAGCCCACCCGCCGCCTCGTCGCAGCGCATGCCACGCAGGCGCTCGACAGCGGCCGGGAGGGCGAACTGCGCGCCGCCCAGTCCCTCGACGAAGTACCCGCGACGCGCCGTGCCGAGCGTCTCGAGGTTCGCGAGCTCTCCGTAGAGCGAGGCAAAACCGCCGGGTATGCCCTCGGCCAGAACTGCTTCGCGCGTGACGATGCCGTAGCGCTCGAGCAGCAGTTCGGCGGTGGCACGGACCCGGGCGCTGTGGCCAGGCCCGCCCAGGAACAGGGGCTCGCTGAGCGACCAGCGGCCCTGCACCTGGGGCGCACCCGGCCGGCGGCGGCGCGAGAAGCGCCGGCCGGCGTCGCGATTCTGGCGGGCAAGCGAGAGTCGTGGCGCGCGCAGCGGCGCGAAGGCGTCGTTGGTGACCTCACCGGCCCACACGAGGTCCCACAGCGCCTCCTGCAGCTCGACGGGCTCGCCAGGCACGTCGACCAGCAGGTCGGTCCAGAACGCCGCGCCGGTGGTCAGGCGCTCGCGCAGCTTGTCGTGCAGGGGTTCGCCCGGGCGCTCGCCCTTCACCGGCGGGGCGCCCAGCAGCCGCGCGTCCTCACGGAACAGCAGCGCCACCTTTCCCGACGAGCGGCCGATGGAGCCCGCCCCCACCCACACCAGCTCGCCGCTCGCGCAGAGGCTGTCCAGCCAGGCGTGCGAGTAGGTGCCGACGCGGCGGGGCAGCACGTCCCGCTCCCAGGTCTCGGGCGAGAGCGCCAGCCCCTGAAGGGGCACGAGCTGCTCGCGCAGGCGGTCGATGCCCGCACCGCCGGGCGGTGCGGCGTCCACCCCCTGCCATGCGGGCAGGAACCGGGCCAGCGCTTTCTGCTCTGCGGGCTCGACCTCGCGGCGCAAGCTGGCCAGCGAGGCGCGGCGCAGCCGGCGAAGCACGTCTGAGTCGCACCACTCGCGCTGGGTGCCGCCGGGGCGAAGCTCGCCGCGGACCAGGTCGCCCGCGCGCTCGAGCTCGCGCAGCGCCGAGCTGAGGTCCCCGTGAGGGGTGGGCCCGGAGGGGTCACCCCTCAACGCGTATCGGTCGCCGATCTCACGGGTCGTGAACGGCCCATGCGTGCGGGCGTAGCGGCGGGTCAGGCGCGCGAGTGGCTCCTCGACCTCCTCCAGGAAAGCCTCGGGAAGGCCGCCGGGCGGCATTGCGCCCAGGGCGTCGCGGTAGAGGCCCGCGTCCTCGGAGGCCACGAAGCGCTCCTCGCCGGCGATGCGCATCCGCACGGCGCGGCGGTCACCCTGCAGCTCGACCAGCATCTTCTCGGCCGAGACTGCGGGCAGACAGCGCGCCGAGGCCTCGTCCAGCGTCAGGTCCCCCACGGCGCGCAGCACGTCGTGCAGGGCGTCGGCGTTCGCGGCCTGCGTGCGCTCGCTCAGGCGCTGGAGGTCGGCCTCGACCTCGTCGAGCGCTGCAGGGTCGATCAGCTCGCGCAGCTCCTCCTGGCCGAGCAGCTCGCGCAGCAGGTCGCGATCGAGCGACAGGGCAGTCGCGCGGCGCTCCGCGTTCGGGGTGTCGCCCTCGTACATGTAGGTGGCGACGTAGTCGAAGAGCAGGGAGGAGGCGAACGGCGAGGCGCGCGGGGTCTCCACCTCGACCAGCGAGAGCTCGCGGGTGTGCAGGCCGCGCAGCAGCTCCTGGAGCCCGGGCAGGTCAAAGACGTCACGCAGGCACTCGCGGTAGGTCTCGAGGATGATCGGGAACTGGCCGTAGCGCTTGGCCACCTCGAGCAGCGACTGCGCCTTGAGCCGCTGCTGCCACAGCGGCGTGCGCTTGCCCGGCCGGGCGCGGGGGAGCAGCAGTGCCCGGGCGGCGTTCTCGCGAAAGCGGGCCCCGAACAGCGCCGAGGCCGACAGCTCGCGCACCACCAGGTCCTCTACGGCGTCGGGCTCGACCAGGAT
>JALZII010000145.1 GCA_030860365.1 Actinomycetota bacterium | reverse complement strand
GCGCTGGAGGGCCTGGCCGAGGGCTACCGCCGCGCGCTGGGCGAGGAGCACGCGCCGGCGCTGCGCCGCGCTGCCTGAGGCTGGACTCAGCCGCGGCGGCGGAAGAGCTTCGAAAGGCCGCCCGCGGCCTTGGCGGGCCCTCCGCCGCCCTCGGGCGGGCCGAGCTGCTCGACCTCGGCGGCGGTGATGTTCAGGCGCACCGCGCGCTCGGCCGTGCGGGCCACCTCGGGGGCGTCGATGAAGCGCTTCTTGCCGTCTGTGCCATCGAGGACGAGGCCGTCGAAGATGTGCTCGCGGGCGTTGTCCCAGACCTCGGCCACTGTCCCGAGCTGCTCCCCCGCTGAGTCATAGACCGGCGTGCCGCGCTCGACCGCGGTGTAGTTGATGGCGTAGCCGTCGTCGTCAGGCATGGTCAACGGGGACGACCAGCGCGCTCTCTTCGGCCCCCTCCTCGGCGCCCTCGTTGGCGCCGGTGTACACGGCGGTTCCGATCGCACCGATGACCAGCACGACCGAGACGACCGAGACCACGATCTCGGCCATCTTGCTGTTGGGAAAGCCCTCACGGGTGATGCCGAGGAAAGAGACGACCACGGCCCAGACCGCGAGCAGGCCGCCGACCACGTGGAAGGCGTTCATCGCCGCGAAACCTAGCTAGGCGCGGTGCCGCGAGCGGCGCGGGCGCCCGTCGAGCGTGCGGACACGGCGCGGAGCGCGTGGAGGGGGAGCACCGTGCGGGCCGCCGCGGCGCGGGCCACGCGGATCGCGCGGTCGCCGCCGGTGAGGATGGTCGTGGCGATCCGAGCCGTCCTCGTCTCTGGGATCGGCGTCCTCGGCCGGATCCTGGCGCACAGACCACCAGATCAACCAGAACGCAGTCGCGACCGGGATCTTCAGGACGACGAACATGAAGAAGAACGTCCAACCCACAGGAAAGGCGATGCTACCCGTAGATTGCTCTGAGGGAAAGCCGGCGCTAGCGGGCGCGCGCCGCCTTGAGCGCCTTCTTCGGCACTTCTTCCTCGAAGCGGTAGCTGCGCTTGGTCAGGCGCTCCGCGTGCCCGGCCCTGTCGAGGCGCTTGAGCACCACCGGGCACCTCTTGCAGCGGGGGTCGTCCTTGCAGCACTTCTTCTTGACCTTGACCATGGTCGCCACGACATGGCGGAGCCTAACACAAGCCTTTAGGGCGCCCTAATTGCTGTAGCTTCCCCGCGCGTGGCGTCCCAGCCCTTCGTCGAGAAGCTCAACGAGCAGATCGGAAACGAGCTCAGCGCGCACAACCAGTACGTGGCCATCGCCGTCCACTACGACGCCGAGACCCTGCCCCGCCTGGCCTCCTTCTTCTACGCCCAGGCGCTCGAGGAGCGCGACCACGCGATGATGATGGTCCGCTACCTGCTCGACGCGGACGCCGAGCCGCGCATCCCCGCTCTGCCCGCCCCTCAGGCGGCTTTCGGGGGCCTCGTCGAGCCTGTCGCACTTGCGCTCGAGCAGGAGCGCCGGGTGACTGAGCAGATCAACGCTCTGGCCGCCCTTGCCCGCGGGGACTCCGATCTTTCGAGCGAGCAGTTCATGCAGTGGTTCATCAGGGAGCAGGTCGAGGAGGTCTCGACGATGTCGGACCTGCTGCGCGTCGTCGAGCGAGCCCGCGAGAACCCCTTGCAGGCGGAGGAGTACCTGGCCCGCGAAGGGCTCGGAGGCGAGGGCTCGGACCCGACGGCGCCGCCGGCGGCTGGGGCCTAGCCTGCGCTCCTCGCCTAAGCCGGGAGGCCGGCGAGCGCGGTCATGCGCTCGAACTCCGAGTAACGCTCGTCGATCTCCTCGCGCGCGAGGCGCTGAACGCGCTCGGTGCCGAACTCCTCGACGTTGAACGAGGCCAGCGTCGAGCCGTAGGTCATCGCACGCCGAAGCTCTTCGTCTGAGGTCTCGGGTCGCGAGGCCAGGTAGCCGAGGAAGCCGCCGGCGAACGAGTCGCCCGCGCCCGTGGGGTCCACCACCGTCTCGAGCGGGTAGGCGGGCAGCGCGAAGAAGCCCTCGGGAGTGAACAGGGCCGCTCCGTACTCGCCCTGCTTGGCCACCACGGTGCTCGGCCCCATCTCCATCACCGCACGCGTGGCCTTCACCAGGTTGGCCTCGCCGGTCAGCATGCGCAGCTCGGCGTCGTTGAGGAAGAGCAGGTCCACGCCGGCGATGGTCTGCACCAGCGACTCGCGCGCGGTGTCGATCCACAGGTTCATCGAGTCCAGGCCGGCGAAGCGAACGTCGCGGCACTGCTCGCGCACGCCGCGCTGGACGTCGGGCTGGATGTTCGCGAGGAAGAGCACGTCCGACGAGCGCGACTCCTCCGACAGCTTGGGCTCGAACTCGCCGAACACGCCGAGCCGGGTGTCCTCGGTGTGGGCCGTGTTCATGTCGAACTCGTAGTGCGCCTTCCAGAAGAAGGTGTCGCCGCCCTCCACGTGCTCGACGTCGTCGGTGTTCACGCCGCGCCCGTGCAGCACTCCGTACTCGTCCTCCCCGAAGTCGTCTCCGACCGGCCCGACCACGCGGACGTCGGTGAAGAAGGACGCCGCCAGGGAGAAGTGCACGGCGGCGCCGCCGAGCATCTTCTCGCGCTCCCCGAACGGGGACTTGACGGCGTCGAAGGCGATGGATCCGACCACGGTGAGGCTCATAGGCGCGTGGAGGCTAGCTGAGGACCGACAGCGTTCCGTTCCCATCGGGGGAGGGTGGTTAGCCGACAGCGTTGCGTTCCCTCGGCAGGGTAGGGCCGCCACCTCGCAGCGAGCCGAAGGCGAGCAAGAGGCGGCGGGGCGCGGTCATCGCCCCGGGCTCGGGATGTTGTGTGTGGCGATCAGTTCGCCGTTGTGGTCGCTGACGAGCAGGTTGCCCTTCTCGGCCGGAATCGAGAGGTCGAGCGCGGCGGTGACATAGCGATAGATCTGGGTCTCGGGCAGCTCGATCGAGCGGCGCAGCAGGCGCAGCTTGCGGTCTGAGCGAATGAAGCGGATGAACTCGATCCGGCCCTGCTCGGGCCATCCGGGCGCCAGCTCGCTCAGCGGCGTCGGCGGGCGGCGCTCGATCCCGGCGGTCAGCTCGTCTGGTGTGCGCTTGCCGGTCGCGCGGTAGCGGTGGTTGGCGTTGTGGAAGGTCTCGAACTCGAGCGCCCGCGTGGTGAGTCGGTCGCGGTCCTCGAAGCGCTCGGAGCGAAAGAAGCGCTTGTCGAAGGTGTCGTTGAACTGCTCGCAGGTCCCGTTGCGCCACGGCTCGCCCTGGGGGATGAACACCGGGGTGGTGCCCTGATGCAGCGCGACCCGCACGATCTCGCCGAGGCTCGCCGCCCCGAGCAGGAACGGCTTGCCGTTGTCCAGCTGCAGGCGCCTGGGCACCCCGAGGCGCTTCCAGAGTGAGATCAGGGAAGGCGTGAGCGTCGCCTCGGTGTGGTCTGGGGCAATCTCGATCGCGGCGGCGTGCGGCACGATGTCGACGCAGTTGAGCGCTACGAAGGGCAGCCCGCCGTGCAGGTGGCGCGGCCCGACGAGGTCGGCCTGGTGCAGGTCACCGACCCGCTCGGCGCTCGGTGTCGGGTAGGGCAGGCCCTTGGACTTGGGGCGCTCGCGCCGCCTTGGGCGGACCAGTCCCTCGCGAGCCAGGATGCGCTCGATCGTGCGGGTGCAGGGCGCCTCGACCTCCAGCTTCGAGAGCTCCCACGCGATCGCGTCCGAGCCGATCTGCGCCCACGGGTGCTCGGCCAGCCGGCGGCGCACCGCGACCACCTGCGCCTCCAGCGCGCGGTCGGTGCGGTTGACCGCACGCCCGCGCTTACGCGCCGCGGCCCACCCCTCACTCGCGGGCTCGTGGCGGGCCACCCACTTCGAAACCCAGCGCCGCGACCGCCCGAGCGACCGCGCTATCCGCTGAGGCGACTCTCCCGCCAGCCGCCGCCGCGCCGCCTCGACACGCAGATCCTCCTCGCTTCGCCCCATCCCCGATCTCCCCTCGCTCGCCAGTACCGCGAGCGAGCTTCCGAAGCGTCCCGGACGCTTATCGGGGAACGTAACGCTGTCGGCTCAGGCGCTCCGCTTGGGAACGCGACGCTGTCGGAAATCGGGGAACGGAACGCTGTCGGCTGTCAGCTAGCCTGCCGCGCCCATGCGCGCCGTTCTCATCGAGGAGTTCGGGGGCCCGGACGTGCTCCAGGTGGCCGAGGTCCCCGAGCCGCAGCCAGGAGACGGCGAAGTGCTCATCGAGGTCTCGCGCGCGGGGGTGAACTTCGCCGACACCCACACGCGCGAGGACTCCTACGTGGCGCGGTACGGGCTGCCGCTCATCCCGGGCAACGAGGTGGTGGGCACCACCGGGGACGGGCGCCGGGTGGTGGCGATGCTCTCCGGCACCGGTGGCTACGCCGAGCGGGCGGTGGCGCCCGAGCACACCGTGTTCGAGGTGCCCGAGGGCCTCGAGGAAGGAGCGGCGCTGGCGCTGCTGATCCAGGGCCTCACCGCGTGGCACCTGCTGCGCACCTCGGCGCATCTTCGCGAGGGCGAGAGCGTCGTTGTCCACTCGGCTTCGGGCGGCACGGGAGGGATGGCCCTCCAGCTGGCGCGGATCTTCGGCGCGGGCCGGGTGATCGCCAGCGCGAGCTCCGCCGAGAAGCGCGAGCGGGCGCTCGAGGCGGGCGCCGACGCCGTGGTGGACGGCGGCGCTCGGGACCTGACTGCGGCGCTGCTCGAGGCCAACGGGGGCGAGCCGGTGGACGTTGTGCTCGAGATGTCCGGGGGCCCGGTCTTCGACCAGAGCCTGGAGGCGCTGGCGCCCTTCGGGCGCCTGGTGATCTACGGCGTGGCCTCGCGCGAGCAGGTGGAGGTGCGCCAGGGCCGGCTGATGAAGCACAGCAGAGCGGTGGTGGGCTTCTGGCTTGGCCACTGCCTCGGTCGCCGGGACATGATGGCCGGGCCCCTGGCCGAGCTGTTCGCTCTGGCCGCCGCCCGGCGGCTCGAGCCTGCCGTGGGGGAGACCTACGCGCTTTCCGACGTCCGGCGCCTGCACGAGGACCTACAGGCACGACGTACGAGCGGCAAGCTGCTGGTGGACCCCAGCCGCTGACACGATCTGGCTGCTCACGTCACGGTCAGTAGTCTCAACCCCGAATGTCGTCGTTCTCCGACCTGGGCCTCTCAGAGCCCCTGCTCGAGGCCCTGTCTCACCTCGGCTACGAGCGCCCCACGCCGATCCAGGAGGAGGCCATTCCCGCGCTCTTGGAGGGACGCGACGTGATCGGGCAGGCCCAGACCGGTACTGGCAAGACCGCCGCCTTCGGCCTGCCGATGCTCGAGTACATCGACCCGGACGATCCCGAAGTGCAAGCGCTGGTGCTGACGCCCACCCGTGAGCTGTGCATCCAGGTGACCCAGGCGCTGCGAGCCTATGGCGACAAGCGCGGGATCGGGGTGGTGGCGATCTTCGGCGGAGCGCCCATTCGCGACCAGGCCGCGCGGCTGAAGCAGGAGGCCCAGGTGGTCGTGGGCACGGTGGGCCGGGTCATGGACATGATCGGCCGCCACCACCTGTTCCTGGACAAGGCCCGCTACGTGGTGCTCGACGAGGCCGACGAGATGCTGGATCTCGGCTTCCTCGAGGACGTCGAGACGATCCTCGGGCGCGCGCCCTCCGGGCGCCAGACCGCCCTGTTCTCGGCCACCATACCCCCGCCCATCGCGACGCTGGCTGAGAAGCGCATGTACGACCCGGTGACGATCAAGGTGCGTGCCGCCACGCTGACCATCGACACCGTCGAGCATTTCTACGTGGAGGTGCCCGACCGCGAGAAGCCCGACGCGCTCACCGCGGTGATCAAGGCCGAGCGCCCCGAGCAGGCCATCGTCTTTGCCCGCACCAAGATCGGCGTGGACCGCCTGGCGCGTCGGCTCAACGACGCGGGGGTGCGCGTGAGGGCGCTGCACGGCGACATGTCCCAGGGCCAGCGGGACGGCGTGATGATCGCCTTCAAGGGCGGCCGCGAGCGGCTCCTGATCGCCACCGACGTCGCCGCCCGCGGGCTCGACATCACCGGGGTCACGCACGTCATCAACTACGACATCCCGAACTCGCCCGACATCTACGTTCACCGCATCGGGCGCACCGGACGCGCGGAGCGCAAGGGACGTGCGTTCACGCTGATCACGCCCAAGCAGCGCAGCGATCTCGAGGCAGTTCGCAAGCACGCGAACATCGACATCACCGCGTGGTCGGCCAACGGCGGGGCTCCTCCTTCCAAGCCGGCGCCCACGCCCGACGCCCCCGAGCCCGAGGTGGCGCCGCCGCCCCGGGACAAACCGCGCGCCGAGAAGCGCGAGCCCCGGGAGACGCGCCGTCCGCGCCACACCAAGCCCAGTGTGCGCCAGGGCCCCCGGACAAAGCTGGTGGCCGGTGCCGGGCGCCGTGACGGCCTGGAGCCAAAGGACCTCATCGGCGCGATAGTGGCCCACTCGCGGCTCGAGGGCGAGGACGTGCAGAACGTGCGCGTCCTGGAGCGCTTCTCGTTCGCCGAGATCCCGGCCGATCGCGCCGAGGAGGTAGTGACCAAGCTGAGCGGGGCAGTCGACTACGACGTGGAGGTGGCCAGCAGATGAGTCAGGCGACGTTGCACACCAATCACGGGGCGATCTCCGTGGAGCTCTTCGACGAGGACGCTCCGAAGACGGTCGAGAACTTCCGCACGCTGGCGGCGGACGGCTTCTACGACGGCCTCACCTTTCACCGCATCATTCCCGACTTCATGATCCAGGGCGGCTGTCCCCAGGGCACCGGCACCGGCGACCCCGGCTACAAGTTCGAGGACGAGTTCAACCACAACAAGGTCGTGCGCGGCGCGCTGGCCATGGCCAACTCCGGGCCCAACACCAACGGCAGCCAGTTCTTCATCGTGACCAAAGAGTCCGCGCCGTGGCTTGACGGCAAGCACACGGTGTTCGGTCGGGTGGCGTCGGGCATGGAGGCCGTCGACTCGATCGAGGGGGTGGACACCGGCCCGGGTGACAAGCCGGTCGAGCCGGTCGTGATGGAGCGAGTAGAGCTCTCGGACTGACCCCGGGTTGGGCCGCGTGCTGCGCAGGGGGAGAGCTCTGACGATCGTGTCGTTGGCCCTGCTGGCGCTGTTCGGCCTCGGGCCCTCCCCGCCGCCGGCCCACCCGGCGGTGATCGCGTCTGCGCAGGTGAAGCCCCCGCAGCGCCCGGCCTACTTCAACCCGGTCTTCGGCCACACCTTCCCGGACCCCATGGTGTTGCGGGCGGGACGAAGCTACTACGCCTACGCTACCCACAGCGGACCGCCCACGCCCGGCGTGTTCCCCATCCTCCGCTCCCGCGACCTCGTGCACTGGAAGCCGGCCGGCTATGCCTTCCGCCGCCCGCCGGGCTTCTCCTACGTGCACTGGTGGGCACCGAGCGCGCTGCGCTGGCGCGGGCGCTACTACCTCTTCTACAGCGCTCTCGCCCGGCGGCACAAGAGGATGTGCGTCGCGGTGGCCGTCGCCCGACGTGCGACCGGTCCCTTCCGCCAGCGCTCGGTGCTCGACTGCGGCGCCACCGGAGGCGCGATCGACCCCGCACCGCTGGTGGTGGAAGGCCGCGTCTACCTCTACTTCGCGCGCATCGACGCGTCTTGCTGGCTGTTCCCGCGGCGCTGCTCGATCGTCGGGATGCGGCTCAGCCGCGACCTGCTGCGAGGTCGAGGACGCCGCCGGCTGATCGGCATCTCCCAACCGTGGGAGAGCCGCCCCACCTACTCGATCGTCGAGAACCCGTGGGTGATCAGTCGGCGCGGACGCTACTACCTGCTCTACTCGGCCAACCACTGGGAGGCCGACTACGCCATGGGCTACGCCACTTCGCGCTCGCCGCTCGGCCCGTTCGCCAAGCCCGAGCGCCGGCCGTTCCTGCGCGCGCGCTTCGGCGTCGTCGGCCCCGGCGGCGGCTCGGCGGTCACCGGACCCCGGGGCAAGACCTGGCTGGCCTACCACGCACGCCGGCCACTCCCGAGGCGCCCCCCCGACAAACGCCGCCTGCTGCACATCGACCGGCTCCACGTGGGAGGGGGCCGGGTCCGCATCTCTGGTCCCAATCCCCAGTCGGCCCTGAGGCCCTAGACCGGCGTGATCGCGGTCGCGCTCGGGCTCGGCTCGAGCCTGGCCTGGGGGGTGGCGGACTTCCTGGGCGGGCTGGCGAGCCGCCGCCTCTCGGTGCTGTCGGTGCTCGCGGTCTCGCAGGTAGTGGGCCTGGCGCTCCTCCTCGCCGCCGTGGGGTTGCGCGGCGAGGGGCCGCCCGCGACGCATCACCTCCTGGTGGGAGCGGCATCGGCGTTCGTGGGGGTCGGCGCCCTCGCTGCCTTCTACCGCGGCCTGGCGATCGGGAGGATGGCGGTGGTGGCGCCCATTTCCGCAACGGCCGCGGTCGTGCCGGTCGTGGCCGGGATCGCGGCGGGCGAGCGTCCAAGCGCACTCCAGCTCGCGGGCATCGTGCTCGCGATGGCCGGGGTGGTGGTGGCCTCGCGCGAGGAGGCGGAGGAGGGTGCCCGCGGCGGCTGGGCGAAGGGGGCCGGGCTGGCGCTGCTCTCCGCGCTCGGCTTCGGCCTCTTCTTCGTGCTGGTCGACTCGGCGAGCGAGGGCGACGTCTTCTGGGCGCTGCTCTCCAACCGGGTGACGGGAGTGGCGATGCTCGTGGGGCTGGTGCTTGTGCTCCGGCCATCGCTGGGGCTCGAGTCCACCGACGCCCGGCTGCTGGTGGGCGTGGGGGTGTGCGACGTGGCGGCCAACACCTCGTTCGCGCTGGCCTCGACGCAGGGGCTGGTGAGCGTCGTGGGCGTGTGCAGCTCGCTCTACCCGGTCGTCACGGTGCTCCTGGCCCGCTCGATCTTGGGCGAGCGCGTGCGGGCGCTCCAGCTCGCCGGAGTGGCCCTGGCCCTCACGGGCGTCGTGGCAATAGGGGCCGGTGGTTAGCTCAAGATCGCTTCGAGCAGCGCGTCGGTGTCGCGCAGGTCGTTCAGCACGGCGTCGGGACCGGCCCCTCTCAGCTCCTCCTCGCTCGAGTGGCCGCTGGCCACCGCGACCACCCGCGCACCGGCCGCCCGGCCTGCGGCCACGTCGAGCGGCGTGTCTCCCACTAGGACCGCGTCACGCGGGCCGAGCTTCACCCCATGCTTGGCCTCAGCGCGGCCGAGGGCCACGGCCACGAGCTCCGAGCGCACGCCGCCGTCCGAGCCGTAGCCCCCGATCTCGAGGTCGATCCAGCGCTCGAGGCCGAACGCGCCGAGCTTCGTGGCGGCGTTGGCCTCGATGTTGCCGGTGAGCAGGGACTGCAGCACGTCGGGCCGGTCGTGCAGCGCCTGCAGTGCCGCGGTGGCCCCGGGCATGGCGCGACCGTCGGCGCGGATGGCGTCTCGCTTGCGCACCAGGGCCGCCTCCAGGTGTTGCCACATGCCCGGCAGGTGAGCCTCCCCGTCGTCGATGCGGTTTCGCTCCAGGATGCTCAGCGCGATCTCGTGGTCGGTGCGCCCGGCCATCGGTACCCGGCCCTCGGGCAGGCGACCGAACATGACCTCGAAGGCGTCGGCGAACGCCCCCGCGCCGTGCCCGGCGGTATCCACGAGGGTGCCGTCGATGTCCCACAGAACGAGCCGCATTGCCGAGTAGGCTGCCAAACAGGTGCTGGGCCCCCTCGCGATCCCGCCGCGGCTGCTGCTGCGCGCCCTGGACGACCTGCACGTGATCGCACAGAACCTGCCCTCGCTGCGCGACGCCGCGCAGGAGATCCCGCGCTCCGAGGACCAGCTCTCCGAGCGGGTGGACCGGCTGAACGGGAAGGTCGACCGGCTGTTCGAGTTGATCGAGCCCCTCCACACCGAGCTCGTCGATGTCGACGACACCGCCGAGAACCTCGAGGACAGCCTGCGCCAACTGCACGCCGACATGGGCCCGCTGCTGCCGGAGATGCGCGAGATCCGCGGGCAGCTCCGCGAATTCCACGACGAGATCAAGGACCTGCGCGACCGGATCCCGGGGATCTAGCGTCGCCCTCGAGGCGCGCGATCCTGAGGGCCTTCTCGGCCTGTCGCCCGCCTGGAAGCGCTTGAAGTTCCCCTCCATGAACACCGCCGCCTTCCAGAGCGCCAGTGCCCGGTACCAGTCCAGTGCAGCCTTCGAGCGGCCCGAGCGCTCCTCGTAGCGCTCCATCAGCTCGCTGCGCGAGGGAAAGCCCTCGGCGCGCGTGACCGAGCTCAGCGAGGAGATCCCAGGGTCTTCTCAGTCATCCCACGCGGCGAGGACCTCGGGCGCCCTCGCGGACGTGCCCTCCAGCGCCTCCAACGGCCGCGCCTCGCGCAGCATGTCGTCGGCCGAGGGCGGCAGCGGCGGCCGCGGCGGGCGGCACAGCACGAAGCGCTCGTCTCCGTGACGGACGAGGTAGGTGACTTTGGAATGGCCCGCGCCGATCCGCTCGACCGTGAGCTCTCCCGAGCCGAGGCCCTGCTGCTCGAGCCACGCGGCCAGCGGCTCGCGCACCACGAGCGGGGGCCGCTCGAGCTCGGCGGCCTCGGCTGCGGTGTCCACCACCTCGGCCACGCTCGGCGGGATGTTCTCAGCCCGCCGCCTCACCCGAGCGGTCACGAACTGACGAAGAGCCTGTCGAGGCGCCCGTCCCGGGGACCGCCGCCGGCGACTGGACCCTTCACACCGTGCCCCTCTTGAGCGCTGCTGAGGATCGTTGTATAAGGCCCCTCACACGGTCGCGGGAGGCGAGCCCATGAAGGTGTACGAGCCGGAGGCCAGGACTGACGTCGCGACGATCACGCGGTACGGGGAGCTCGCCGATCGCGGCGGCGACCCCGGTGCCGCCGCGCAGGCGTGGACGGATGCCGGGTTCGATGACGCGACGACCTCCAGGTGGCTCGAGGCACGCTGCTTCGACGCCGCGGCTGCGCGTGCGCTGGCCGACATGGCCGTCTCGCCGGAGCAGGCGGCCAAACGCACCCGTGACGGCGGTGGCGGGCTGGACACCATCGGCCACAAGGTCGCCAATGGCGACCTGACTGCCCGCCAGGGAGCAGCCAGGACGCTTTCGAGCCGATGATGTGAGAGGGCGCCGGCTCGTCGCCGGGCCTCATCGCCGGGCGATCGCAACGACGTCAACCACTCGGCGGGGACCTTCCCTGCGCTCGGCCTCGTAGACCACCGATTCGCAGCGCAGCAAGTCGAATCCCCGCAACGTCCCTCGAAGCCGCTCGGGCGTGTACAGGCGTTCGGGATCGGGCGGGCCTCGCCGCCCGTGCTCGACGAGGTCGACGCCGGTGACGAACAGATGCCCGCCGGGCACGAGCGCTGCCCCCGCGCGCTCGAACATCGTGGCGCGCTCCTCGGGCTCGGGGTGCATGAAGCTGATGACCGCCAGCTCGAGAGAGTCGGGGACCGGAGGGTGATCGCGCCAGTCGGCCTCGACGCAGTCGAGCTCGACTCCTTCCTCGGCGGCTCGCTCCGCCGCCCTTGTCAGGGCCACTGCGGAGACATCGAGGACGGTGACGCGCCACCCGCGCTTGGCAAGCCAGATCGCGTTGCGGCCCTCGCCGGCGCCGAGGTCGAGCGCACGACCCGGCGCAAGCGACGCCCCGAACTCGGCGAGGAAGGCGTTGGGGCCGCGGGGCCACAGCTCGTCGACGGCTTGGTAGCGCCGGTTCCAAAAGGCGGCTGGGGAGTCGTTCACCGCGGGATCGGTTCGCCGGGGTCCGCTGCCCCACTAGCCGATCTCGTCGAGGTGGCGCACGTTCGCCACGTCGCCGGAGTCGGCGCTCGGCTCGCCGCCGAACCAGCCGTCGAGGATCTCCTCCAGCACAGCCTCGCTCGTGGTGCGCAGCGAGAGCGCCAGCACGTTGGCGTCGTTCCACTGCCGGGCGCCGCGGGCGGTCTCGGCGTCGGCGCACAGCGCCGCCCGGGCACCGGGAACCTTGTTGGCAGCGATCGAGGCGCCGGTGCCCGTCCAGCACGCCACCACCGCCTGGTCGGCCCGGCCCTCGGCCACGTCGCGGGCGGCGGCCTCGCTGGCCCAGGCCCAGTCGTCGCGCTCGCCGTCCTCCAGGGCGCCGTGGGTCACCAGCTCGTGGCCGCGCCTGCGCAGCTCGCCCACCACCGCGTCGGCCACGCCGGTGCGCTCGTCAGCGGCCACCGAGACCCTCACCGGCCGCGGATGAACAGCCCGGTCGCGATCGGCGCTGGGGCGCAGTCCAGACCCACCGATGTCGGGAAGGCTCTTCTCACCGCGCGACCATCGTAGCCTCAGTCACCCGTGCCCGAGCTACCGGAAGTGGAGATCGTCGCGCGGCGCCTGACCGCGGCGGCAGCCGGTGCGCCGGTCGAGTCCGTGCTCGCCCCCGGCATGGTGACCATGAAGACCTTCGACCCGCCGCTGGACGTGCTTGTCGGGCGAGCGGTCGATCGCGTCGGGCGGGTGGGCAAGATGCTGACCGTCGAGCTGGGCGACCTCGCGCTGCTGATCCACCTCATGTCGGCCGGGCGGCTCCAGCTGTTCGACTCCCGCGCCTCCCTGCGCGACAAGGCCTCGCGGCTGCTGCTGCGCCTCGACGGCGGCCGCGAGCTGCGCTTGCGCGAGTTCGGCACCCAGCAGCGGGCCTGGGCGAAGCTGCTGGCTGCGGACGACGTTCGCGCCGACGAGGCCGTGGCCACCCTCGGGCCCGAGGCGCTGCCGCCCCCCGAAGACCTGGCGGCACTGCTCGACCAACCCCGGCACCTGCACCCGCTGCTGCGCGACCAGCGCGTCATCTCCGGCATCGGACGCTCCTGGGTGGACGAGATCCTCTGGACCGCAAAGCTGTCGCCCTTCCGCAAGGGCTCGGACCTTGAGGCCGCCGACGTGGAGGCCTTGGGCGCGGCCTGCCAGTCGACGCTGCAGGGGGCGCTCGACCACTACGAGGGGGTGATCGGCCCGACCGTGCCCGACAAGCTGCCGATGCCGCTGCAGGTGCACCGGCGCGCCGGTGAGCCGTGCCCGCGCTGCGGCACTCGGATCGAAGCCATCCACTTCAAGGACTACGTCATGTGCTACTGCCCGACCGATCAGACGGGGGGTCGGGTGCTCAAGGACCGCCGCCTGTCCAGGCTGCTGAAGTGATGGACCCGAGCGTGTGGTGCTCGGCCGACCAATGGTCGGCCTGCGCACCTACGCCAGAGGCCACCGTCGGCGAGTCGTTCGAGTCGTTCTTCGAGGCGATCGACAAGTTCTTCACGAACCTGGCCGCCGTCGAATGGCCGGCGCTGGGCCTCGCCCTCGCCGCGTTCACCGTGTACCTCACGCTGCGGGCCCGCGCCTCGCTGAACATCCTTCGCGCCGCTTACCCCGATCAGTCCCCGCGCTTCCGCGACATCTGGGGCGCTTACTTCGCCGGCTACGGCTTCAACGCCGTCATCCCCGCCCGCGGCGGCGACGTGGTCCGCCTGTTCTTGACCCGGACCTCGGTGCCCGAGTCCAGCTACCCGGCGGTGGCCTCGAGCTTCTTCGTCGAGATGCTCTTCGACGCTTCGATCGGCGTGTTCGTGCTGGCCTTCGCCTTCACGCAGGGCGCGTTCCCCAAGCCACCCGACTTCGCCGACCTCGACGCCTTCGACCTCTCCTTCTTCGCCGCTCACCCGGAGTTCACCCTGTTCCTCGTCACTTCGCTCGGGGTGGTGTTCCTGACCGCCTTCGGGGTGCTCTCGCTGCGGGTCAAGCGCTTCTGGGAGCGGGTGCGCCAGGGGCTCACCATCCTGCGTGACCGCCGCCGCTACTTCCGTCAGGTCTGGCTGGTCCAGTTGGCCGGGTGGGGCTTTCGCTTCACCGCCTTCTGGTTCCTGCTCGAGGCCTTCGGGGTGGGCGGCTCGGTGGAGAACGTGCTCCTGGTGCTGGGCGTCAACGCGGTCTCGGCGCTCGTGCCGTTCACCCCGCAGGGCGCCGGAGTGCAGCAGGCCCTGCTCGCGAAAGTGTTCGCCGGCTCGGCCTCGGGGGCCACGGTGGCGGCCTACTCGGTGGGCCAGCAGGTGGCCATCGGCGCCTTCACCTTCGGCGTCGGCTTCCTGGCCATGTTGTTCATCTTCCGCATTCGCTCCTTCAAGGAGATCATCAGGCGGGGGAAGGAGGACCGAGAGGCCGAGCGGGCGGCCAAGTCGACCCCCACGAGCTGAAGATCAGCTGGCGCCGAAGCCCTCGCGCGCCTCGCGCACGAGGATGACCGCCTCGGGGAACAGCAGGCGGATGGCGTCGCGGATCTCGACTGCCTGCTGCTCGGCGTTGCCCTGCAGGTTCAGCCGGTTCACGCCGGCCACGGTCAGGTCGGCGGCGAGCTTGATCGCGTTGTCGGCCCAGGCCACCTTCTGCGCGCCCTGCATCTGCTCGGCCATCTCGCCGAGGCGCCGTCGCAGCTCGTCGGGGTCACCGAACAGGCCGCCGAAGGGATCTTCAGAGCTCATGCCTTCCCTATCGTAGCCAGCGTGCCGCTGCCGCCCCCCGCCTCCGGCGCGACGTGCCCGGCTCCCGCGGCCGGCCACCTCACGCCCACGGCGAGGTGACCGCGCGGATCGCCGTCCTCGCGGCCCTGGCC
>JALZII010000124.1 GCA_030860365.1 Actinomycetota bacterium | reverse complement strand
GACCGGCCACGCGCGGCTGCGCCGGCGCCTGGAGGACGCGCTGCGCGACCGCGGGCTGTCAGAGACGGTCTCGTACAGCTTCATCGCACCAAGTGCCCTCGACCGGCTGCGGCTCGGCGACCGCCATAGCGCCGGAGCGCAGGCCGGGCGCCGGCCGGCCGAGCACCGCCGCTCGACCCCCGCTCCCGCGCTGGCGATCGCCAACCCCCTGAGCGTCGACCAGAGCGTCATGCGTCCCCTGCTGCTGCCCGGCCTCTTGGACGCCGCCCGCCACAACGCGGCGCACGACCGCCCCCACGTCGCGCTGTTCGAGTCCGCTCACGTCTACCGGCCCTCGGCGGTGCCGCCGCCGCGGTCGGGCCACGGGCCGCAGAGCTCGCCCCGCGGGACCCACCCCTCCGACGAGCACCACCACCTCGCCGTCCTGATGGTGGGCGTGATCGAGGGGGGATGGCGCTCGCTGCCCGTCCGCGCCGACTTCTTCGCGCTGCGTGCCGTGCTCGAGGCGGTCATGAGCGCCGCAGGCGTGACGTGGCGCGCCGAGCCGGCGCTGCGGGCCTACCTGCACCCGGGCCGCACGGCGGCGATCCTGGCCGGCGACCGCGAGATCGGCTGGCTGGGGGAGCTGCATCCTCTGGTGACGAGCGAGTGGGAGCTGGGGGAGCGGCCCGCGGCGGCCTTCGAGCTCGACCTGGACGGGTTGGCCGTCCTCGCCGGTGAGGCCGAGGCCGTCTTCAGCGACGTCACGAGCTTCCCCGCCGTCCTCCAGGACATCGCCGTGGTGGTGCCCGAGGGCGTGCCGGCCCGCCGCGTGCAGGAGGCCGTGTTCCAGGGAGGCGGCGAGCTCCTGCGCTGCGCCGGGGTGTTCGACCTGTTCCGCGGCGAGCAGCTGGGAGAGGGGCACAAGTCGCTCGCGTTGCGGCTGGAGTTCCGCGCGCCCGACCGCACGCTCACCGACGAGGAGGTGGCGGCGCGCCGCTCGTCCATCGAGGGAGCCCTGGAGGAGATCGGGGGGCGGCTTCGTGCATAAGGTCGCCGTGTTGGGTGCCGGCGGGTTCGGGGGCGCGCTCTGCGCGGCCATCGTGAACGAGCACCCCTCGCTCGGGCTGACCGTGGTGACCGCTCGCTCGCACTCCGGGCAGCGCCACGACGAGGTCTATCCCCGCTACGGAGTCCCCCTCACGATGGAGGAGCCCGACGCCGACCGGATCGCTGAGCACGCCGACGCCGCGCTGGTGGCCTACCCGCACCGCGCCGCCGCCCAGGCGGTGCGCGACCTGCGCGAGCGCGGGTTGAAGGTGGTCGATCTCTCGGCCGACTTTCGCCTGGCCCAGGACGCCTACGAGCGCTGGTACCAGCCCCACGAGGCACCCGAGCTGCTGGGCGAGGCCGTCTACGGGCTGCCGGAGCTGGGCCACCGCGAGGAGATCCGCGGCGCCGAGCTGGTCGCCGGGCCCGGCTGCAACTCCACCGCCGCCCTCCTGGCCCTGTGGCCGCTGCGCGAGATCGCCCGCGACGCCGTGGTCGACATCAAGACGGGCGTCTCGGGCGCCGGGCGAGAGGCCACCTCGGACACCCACTTCGTGAGCGTGGCCGACAATGTGAACCCGTACAAGACCGAGGGCCACCGCCACGTTGCCGAGCTCCAGCAGGAGCTGCCCGACGGCATTCGCCTCTCGTTCGTGCCGCACCTGCTGCCCATCGACCAGGGGCTGCTGGCCAGCTGCTACGTGACCGTCGAGGGCGAGCCCAGCCGCGACGACGTGCAGGCCCTGTTCGAGGGCGCCTACCGTGACGAGCACTTCGTGGACGTGATCGCCGGCCCGCCGCGCACGGGCGATGTGCGCGGCACCAACCGCGCCCGCGTGCACGCGACGCTGGACGAGGGGGGCCGGGTGCTGGCCTTCGCGGCCATCGACAACCTCTGGAAGGGCGCGGCGGGCCAGGCGGTGCAGGGCCTCAACCTGATGCTCGGGCTTGGCGAGCAGGAGGGCCTCGAGTGAGCTTCTTTCGCTCGCGCTGGGTACAGGCGCCGGCGCACGCGCGCGAGCTCGAGCCCACGGCGCTGCCCCAGGGGTTCCGGGCCGCGGGCGTGAGCGCGGGCCTCAAGCCTTCCGGGCTCGATGTCGGCGTGCTGGCCTCGGACGTCGCGCAGACGACCTCGGCGGCGCGCTTTACCTCGAACGCCCGAGTGGGTGCGCCGGTCGTGATCTCGCGCGCAGCGCAACTCCACCGCCTGCGCGCGGTCGTGGCGAACTCGGGGGGATCCAACGTCGGAGACGGCCGACGCGGCCACGAGACGGCGCTCGCCGTTCAGGCTGCCGCGGCCGAGGAGCTCTCGCTCGAGCCGGCGCAGGTCGGCCTGGCCTCGACAGGCGTGATCGGCGTGGAGCTGTGGCGCGATGGCGTGGTCGCGGGCGCGCGCCAGGCGTGCGCCCGGCTCGGCCACGACGGCGGCGACTTCTCGCAGGCGATCCTCACCAGCGACAGGGCTCCGAAGCACGTGTGCCTGGAGGTCGAGCTTCCCGCGGGAACCGTGCGGCTGGCCGCGCAGGCCAAGGGAGCGGGGATGATCCAGCCTCGCTTCGCCACGATGTTCTGCTTCGCGCAGACCGACGCCGCCGTCTCGGCGGAGACCCTCGACCTGCTAACGGGCGTCTGCGTCAAGCGCTCCTTCGACCGGATCTCGGTGGACGGACAGCTCTCCACCAGCGACACCGTCTACGCGCTGGCGAGCGGTGCGTCCGGGGTTCGGGTGGAGGCCGAGAGCCCCGACGAGCTGGCGCTGGGCGAAGCGCTCGACGCCGTGATGCGACAGCTCGCGCTGGACATCGTGGGTGACGGCGAGGGCGCCGAGCGGGTGGGACGCGTGGTGGTCAACGGCCCTGCCGACGTCGTGGAGTCCGTGGCGCGGGCAGTTGCCAACTCCCCGCTGGTCAAGACGGCCCTGCACGGCGCCGACCCCAACTTCGGGCGCATCCTGCAGGCCGCGGGTGCCGCCTGGCCCGAAGGCGAGCCATTCTTGGCCGACCTGACCATCGAGGGGCGTCAGCTCGTGTCCGCCGGGGACGCCGTGGGCGTAGGGGCGAAGGAGGTCGCAGACCTCGCGCGGGCGGTGAGCGGGCCCGAGGTCGAGTACGAGCTGACCATGGCCGGAGAGGGAGGGGAGACCGAGGTGTTCTTCAGCGACCTCTCGGAGGAGTACGTCAGCTTCAACGCGGAGTACACCTCTTGAGAGACGTCGCCACCCTCCTCGAGGCGCTGCCCTACATCCGCGAGTTCCACGGCGAGACCGTGGTGATCAAGTACGGCGGGGCGGCCATGACCGACGCTCGGCTGAAGGAGGAGTTCGCGCGCGACGTCGTGCTCCTGAAGTACGTGGGCATGAACCCCGTGGTGGTCCACGGCGGCGGCCCCGACATCACCCACTACATGCAGCGCCTGGGCATGGACGTGCGCTTCGAGCAGGGCCTGCGCGTGTCCGACGAGGCCACCGTGGAGGTGGCGAAGATGGTGCTGGGCAAGCAGAACAAGGACATCGTGCTGAGGCTGGGCCGCCACGGCCAGCCGGCGGTGGGCCTCAGTGGGGACGACGGCCTGCTGTTCCGCGTGCGCAAGCAGCTGGCCGGCGAGACCGACATCGGCTTCGTGGGCGAGATCGAGCAGGTCAACGTGGACGTCATCAACCACATAGCCGAGGACTACATCCCGGTGATCGCCTCGGTGGGGGCCGACGCCCAGGGCATCTCCTACAACGTGAACGCCGACGCCGCCGCCGCGGCGGTCGCCGGCGCGCTGGAGGCGCAGAAGCTCCTCTTCTTGACCGACGTCGAAGGCTGGCGCGCGGTGGCCGACGATCCCGACTCCCTGATCTCGCAGACCACCGTGAACGAAGTGCGCGAGCGGCTCGACGAGGTCACCGGCGGGATGCGGCCCAAGCTCGAGGCCTGCGTCGCCGCGCTGACCGCGGGCGTCTCCGCGGCCCACATCGTCGATGGCCGCGAGGAGCACTCGCTGCTGCTCGAGCTGTTCACCGACTCGGGAATCGGGACCAAGCTGTGTCCGTGAGCGAAAAGAGCGAGCGGTGCTCGGCCGGCCAACGCCCGGCCTGCGCTCCGTCGCCAGAGCCGTGACACTCGCCGACCTTCAGCAGCTCGAGCGCGAGGCGGTAATGCCGACCTATGCGCGCAACCCCGTCGAGTTCGTGCGCGGCGAGGGCACTCGGCTGTGGGACAGCGAGGGCCACGAGTACCTCGACTTCCTGTCCGGCGTCTCGGTGGTGGCGCTCGGACACTGCCACCCGGCGCTGGTGGAAGCGGTGCGCGACCAGGCCGGGCGCC
>JALZII010000116.1 GCA_030860365.1 Actinomycetota bacterium | reverse complement strand
TCCGGATGCCCGCGCTCGGCGCTCGCGCCGGCGCGGCTGGGCGGGCGCCTGGCCCACCTCCGCCTCGCAGTACGGGCAGATCTTCCAGCGTGGGTCCAGGGGCTTGCCGCACACCGTGCACGGCTCCTTGAGCCGGCGCAGGCAGCTCGGGCAGCGCAGGAAGCCGGGCTCGATCTCGAAGTCGCAGTGCCGGCAGGTGTCGTGGCGCACGCTGTTGATGCGAGCCTCCGCTGCGGCGATCTCCAACTCGCGCTCGTGCACGTCGTCGAGGTACTCCGGCGGGCGGACGATCAGGTAGATGACGGTCCCGATGAAGGGAAACAGCGAAGCAGCAGTGGCGCAGCCCACCAGCATCGGGTCGCTGATCCGCCGGCGGGCGTCCGTGTAGGTCCAGAAGACGAGCGCGGCGTAGACCACGACCAGCGACAGGACGAACAGGTTGACGACGAGATTCAACGCGTCGTTCTCGATGCCGAAAAGGGCCAGCGGCGCCATGAGCAGCGACAAGGTTAGCCGCGGGCACCCCGTCCGCCCTCGAGGTCCTAGAACGGCCCCCAGGCGCCGTGACCGAGGGAAATCCCTGGTCTCCCTACAGGAACAGGCGCCCGAGCAGGTATCCCACGGTGAAAAAGACAAGGATCACGGCTGCCACTATCACGGCCACCAGGCCGATCATGGGCAGGAAGCTCGGCCCTTCGTCGCGGTCCATGCCGCCCATCCTGCCAGCCTCGGTCGGGCGATGAGCCTCTGCGCCACCCCCCGGGTGGCGATCTCCGCGCGGCCGAGGTCCACTAGAGCATCGACGCCCTCGCGGCGCCGTCCTGGCGCACCAGGTCACCCACGAGGTAGATCGAGCCGGTGGCGGCAACCGCCCCATCGGGCCCAGCCAGCTCTCGTGCGTGCTCGAGCGCACGTCGCGGCTCGGCCACCGTCTCGGACCGAGGGCCGCCGAGCTGCTGGACGAGGCTCGCCAGAGTGCCCGGCGACAGCGCCCGTAGGTTCGTGCAGCGGGTGAGCACCAAGCGGTCAAACGCGGGCTCCAGCGCAACGAGCATCCCGGCGGCGTCCTTGTCGTCGAGGATCGAGACGACGCCCACCCGGGGCCGTCGCTCGCCGAAGACCTCGGGGAGGGAGCCGGCCAGCGCGCGGGCGCCCGGGAGGTTGTGCGCCCCGTCGATCACGGTGAGCGGACTCTCGCCCACCACCTCGAGCCGGCCCGCGATGCGGGTCTCGGCCCCGGCCTGCGCCACCGCCGCGGGATCGAGCGGGCGGCCCAGGAACGCCTCCGCAGCCGCGGCGGCGACCGAGAAGTTCTCGCGCTGGAACGAGCCCAGGGCTCCGAGCCCAGACGGCGCCTCGCCCGAGGCAAAGACCAGGCGCGCGTGTCGCTCGTCGGCCACCCGCTTCGCCACGGCACGGACCTCAGGGTCGAGAGCGCCGGCCACCAGGGTCGAGTGGTCGCGCACCACGGCCAGCTTCTCCTCGGCGATGTCGCGAACGGTGGGCCCCAGCCAGCGCGTGTGCTCGAGCCCGACCCCTGTGAGCACCTGTACCTGTGAGGGGATCACGTTGGTGGCGTCGTAGCGCCCGCCCAGGCCGGCCTCCACCACCGCCACGTCCACCCCGCGCCGAGCCAGCTCGTGATAGGCGGCCGCTGTGAGCAGCTCGAACTGGGTGACGCGATCGTCGGCGTCCAGCGTGCGCTCGACCAGGTCCGCAGCGTGGGCCGCCCGGGTCACCGCCGCGCCGAGCTCGGCGGGCTCCAGCGGCCGCTCGTCGACTTCGATGCGCTCGCGAAAGGAGCTCAGGTGGGGCGAGGTGTAGGAGCCGGTGCTCAGCCCATGGCGGCGCAGGATTGCCGCGAGGAAGCGCACCGTGGACGACTTCCCGTTGGTGCCCACCACGTGCACGCTCGCGAAGCGCCGCTGGGGCATGCCCAGGGCGGTCATCAACCGGTGCATGCGGTCCAGGCCGAAGCGCATGCCGAACAGCTCGAGGCCGAGCAGGTGCTCCTCGGCCTCGCGCAGGTTCACGTGCGCGAGGCGTCGAGCGCGGCGTGGTACTCGGCCAGCTTCGCCCGCTCGGCCTCGACCACCTCGGCCGGCGCGCCTTCGGTGAAGCGGTCGTTGGCCAGCTTTCGCTCCAACCGGTCGATCTCGGCCTCGAGCTTCTCGCGGCGCGCCGCGATCCGCCCGCGCGCCTCCTCGGCGTCGAAGGCGTCGGAGGGCAGGATCCCGATCGCGCCGCCGGGCACCCGCACCTCGGTCACCGCTTCGTCGCCGTCTGGCGCAATGGTGAGCCGTGCCAGGCGCGCCAGCTGCTCTTCGAGGCCGTCGTACCCCTCTGCCTCCATCCGCACGGGAATGGCCACCGACGCCTTGGCGCGGACCTCGTCGCGGTAGCGGCGCAGCTCGGTGACCGCCTGGATCAGCCGCCCCACTCGCGCCTCGGCGTCCTCGTCGATGCGAGCGCGGTCGGCCTCGGGCCAGGCCGCCAGCGCGAGCAGGCCGCGCTCGCCGGGCAGGAACGACCAGACCTCCTCGGTCACGAACGGCATCGCCGGATGGAGCAGGGTGAGCATGCGCTCGAGCGCGTGCAGCAGCACGGCCGAGACGGCGCCGTTGTCCTCGGAGTACAGGCGCGGCTTGGCCAGCTCGAGGTACCAGTCGCACAGCTCGGACCAGAAGCCCTCGTAGAGCTCGAGCGTCGCGCGCGAGAGCTCGAAGCCGTCCAAGAGGCCCGACGTGCTCTCGGTGAGCCGCTCGAGGCGCGAGACGATCCAGCGGTCCTCCACCGTCTCGGCTGCGTCGGGGTCGGGCCTGGCCTCGGACGAGACCCCCAGGAGCACCAGCCGCGAGGCGTTCCAGAGCTTGTTGGCCAGGTCGCGGCCCTGCTGCACGCGCTGAGCGGAGAAGCGGACATCCTGAGTCGAGGACATGGCCAAGAGCCCGAAGCGCACGGCGTCGGCGCCGTGCTCGTCGATCTCCCGGATCGGGTCGACCCCCGTGCCCAAGGACTTCGACATGCGCCGGCCGTCGGGCGCCTGGATGACCGAGTGGATCGGAACCTCGGAAAACGGCACCCGGCCGGTGAACTCCAGCCCGAACATGACCATTCGGGCCACCCACAGGAAGATGATGTCCCGCGCCGTGGAGAGGACGTCGGTCGGGTAGAAGGCGCGCAGCTCAGGGGTCTGCTCGGGCCAGCCCAGCGTGGCGAAGGGCCAGAGCGCCGAGGAGAACCAGGTGTCGAGCACGTCGGGGTCGCGCGCCCACCCCTCGCCCTCGGGGGGCTCGGTGCCCACGTGCTGCTCGTCGCCGCGGTACCAGACCGGCAGCTGGTGGCCCCACCACAGCTGGCGCGAGATGCACCAGGGCCTGATCTTCTCCAGCCAGTCGAGGTAGACGCCGGTCCACGGCTTCTCGGGGTGGAAGCGCAGGCTGCCATCGCGCACCACGTCGATGGCCGGGCCGGCGAGCCTGGTCACGTCGCAGAACCACTGGAGCGAGATCAGCGGCTCGATGCGCATCCCCGAGCGCTCTGAGTGCGGGACGTCGTGCTCCCAGGTCCGCGTGCCCGAGATGCGGTCCTCCTCGCGAAGGGCGGCCACCACCTCGCGTCGGGCGTCCTCGACGCTCAGGCCCGCGAAGCGCTCGCCGGCCGCCGGCGCCATGCGCCCGTCCTCGCCGATAGCGCTGATCTCGTCCAGGCCGTGGCGACGGCCGATCTCGAAGTCGTTGGGGTCGTGGCCCGGGGTGATCTTGAGCGCGCCGGTGCCGAACCCCGGGTCCACGTAGGGGTCGGCGATGATCGGGAGCTTGCGCCCGACGATCGGCAGGATCGCCGCCTCACCCACCAGGCGCGTGTAGCGCTCGTCGTCGGGGTTCACCGCGATCGCGGTGTCGGCCAGCATGGTCTCCGGTCGCACGGTGGCCACCGTGACCGAGCCGGCGCCGGACTCGAGCGGGTAGTCGATCGAGTAGAGCGTGTCCTCGACCCAGCGCTGCTCGACCTCGAGGTCGGAGATCGCCGACCCCGTCCCGGGATCCCAGTTGACCATGTAGTCGTCGCGGTAGACGAGCCCCTTCTCGTACAGCTTCACGAAGACGTGGGCCACCGCGCGCGCGTACCGGTCGTCCATCGTGAAGCGCTCGTCGTCGTAGTCCAGCGAGG
>JALZII010000033.1 GCA_030860365.1 Actinomycetota bacterium | reverse complement strand
CGATGGCGCCTGTATCCGCGGCCGTGGCCTAGCCCGTGTCGGCCCGTCTGCGCGAGCGCATCCTCTGGCGCTCGGCGTCAGCTCTCGGCGACGGGGGCCCCGATCCTGCCGTGATGGCTCGCGCGGGCCCCCACTTGTTCTTCGCCGTCGGCTTCTTTGCGCTGGTGTCCTGCTGCTCTCGCCGTTTCCGCAGGCGAACGTCCCCTCGCTCGCCGGCCTGGTCGGATGCGCTTGGGCGCTGGCCGCGGGCATGTTGGTGGCCTACGACGGGATGCCCGCCTGGGGCTTCCAAGTCCTGCTGGCAGGCGGAACGGTGCTGGCCAGCAGCGCGGTCTACTTCAGCGGCGAGGGCTCGAGCACCTACGCCTTCTTCTACCTGCTGATGGTGCTGTGTGCCTTCTACTTCTCCCCTCGCCCCGAGGCCCTCTGCCATCTCATCTTCGTCGGCACGGCTTTCGCGTGGGCGCTGGTCGCGCTGGCGCCACCCGACCCCGTGGGCCGGTGGGTGATAGCCCTCGGCACGCTGGCAGTGGCCGCGCTCATGGTCAGCGTGCTGCGAGAGCGGGTGGAGGCCTGATCGGCCGCCTCTCGGAGGCCGCCCGCAGCGACGCCCTCACCGGGGTGCTCAACCGGCGCGGCTTCGAGGAGCTGCTCGACCGCGAGCTCGAGCGCGCGCGCCGCACCGACCAGGCCCTGAGCGTGATCATGGTCGATCTCGATCACTTCAAACGCCTCAACGACCGCCTCCGAGTCCTTGCTGCGCAAGCCGGGCCCGCTGAGCGACGCCGAGCGCGAGGAGGTGCAGCGGTCACCCAGAGCTGGGGGCGCAGATGCTGAGCGGATCGAGCTTCGACGACGTCCGCCAGTGGGTCATGGCACATCACGAGCGTTCCGATGGCCGCGGCTACCCGTGGGGGCTCGAAGGGGACGAGATCCCCCTCGAGGCGTCGATCCTCGCGGTGGCCGACTCCTACGAGGCGATGACCGCCGATCGCTCGTACCGGCCCGCCACGGGCGACGCCGCCGCGCGCCGGGAGCTCAGCGCCTGCTCTGGCGAGCAGTTCTCCCCCGTGGTGGTCGAGGCCTTCCTGCGCGCGTTGGAGCGTCAGCCCGAGCGCGAGCCCGCGGCGGCCTAGCTCCAGCGAAAGAAGCGGACCGCCGCGTAGGAGCCGGCGGCCGTCCAGGCCGCGAGCACACCGAGCCCGCCGGCCGAGAGCGGCCCGCCGGTGACGATCGTGGTGGACAGGAGGTCGACGGCGTGTTTGAGCGGCAGCACCTCTGCGATCGCCTTCACCGCGCTCGGCAGCGAGTCCGCCGAGTAGAAGACCCCGGAGATGAAGATCAGGGGCAGGAAGACCGCGTTGGCGTAGGCCGCCGCAGAGTCGAAGTTGGGGATCGCGTGGGAGAACGCCACGCCCACGGCGCCGAAGCAGGCGACCCCCAGCGCCGTCACCCCCACCAGGCCGAGCGGCTCGTGTGGGAGGTCGACCCCGTAGACGAAGTGCCCTATCGCCACCACCAGGGCGACCTGTACGAAGGCGTTGGCCACCGCGGATCCGAGCAGCCCGCCCAGGTAGGACCCGGTCGGCATCGGCGTCCCACGCACCCGCTTGAGAATCCCCTGCTCGCGCAGGAACGTGAGGTTGAAGGCCAGCGCGTTGAAGGTGGTGGCCATCACGCTCATGGCCGCCACCCCGGGAATGATCACCTCGAGCTGCTCTGGGTCGGCCGAGAAGACCGAGGCCACCAGGAACAGGAGCAGGAGCGGCAGCAGGAAGTTGAAGAACGCCGCGCTGGGGTTGCGCCAGAACAGCTTTCGCTCGAAGCGAAACTGCTCCCAGGCCAGGCCGAGCGCGCTCAAGGCCTCAAGCTCCCTCGATCGCCGTGCTACCGGCCGAGGTCATCGTCCTCGGCCGGTCGATCGCCGTGCTACCGGCCGAGGTCATCGTCCTCGGCCGGTCGATCTATATCCGTCAACTCCAGATACACGTCCTCGAGCGTGGGGCGTGCGACCTCCAGCCCATCGAGGCGCTCGTGGCGGGCGAGGGCGTCGCGGGTCAGGCGGTGCAGCAGCTCGGTGGGGTCGTCGGTGTGGAGCTCCACCCGGCGGCCCCCGGAGAGGTACGAGACGCGGTAGCGCGAGCTGCCGGCGCCCAACTCGCCGGGTGGCCCCTCCGCCACGATCACGCCGTCCTTGACGATCGCCACGCGGTCGGCGAGGGCTTGGGCCTCCTCGAGGTAGTGGGTGGTGAGGAGCACGGTCTTGCCCAGCTCCCGCAGTCGGCGAACCACGTTCCAGGCGGTGCGCCGCGCGGCCGGGTCGAAGCCGGTGGTGGGCTCGTCGAGGAAGACGAGCTCGGGGTCGCCCACCAGGGCCAGAGCCAAGTCAAGCCGTCGGCGCTGGCCCCCCGACAGCTCCCGAGCGCGGGCATCTCCCTGCTCCTCGAGACCCACGAGCGCGATCGTCTCGGTCGGGTCGCGCGGTGACGGGTAGGCCTTGGCGAAGTGCTCGACGGCCTCGCGGACCGTCACCCGCGGGTACAGGCCCGAGCTCTGGAGTACGATCCCGACCCTCTCCTGAAGGCTGCGGTCACGGCGCTCGGGGTCGTGGCCGAGCACCCAGACGTCGCCGCCCGAGCGGCGCCGAAAGCCCTCCAGGATCTCCACCGTGGTGGTCTTGCCCGCGCCGTTGGGACCCAACAGGCCGTAGACCTCGCCGGGCTGGACGGCGAAGGACAGGCCCTGCACCGCCTCCACGGACCCGTAGCGCTTGCGCAGGTCGGCCACCTCGATCGCAGGCACAGGGCAAGTCTGGCAGCCGGGTCCCGGGCTATTTCACCTCTCGTTAAGCAAAGGCTAAGGGCCTCGAGAGGCTGCCGATCTTGCGGCACTGCTGGCGTGCTGTCTTGAGCGGCATGGCACTTATGGAGGGGTGTGCCTCGGGTGGCTGAGGGGACCGTTCGGGGATCGGCAAGGCGGGACGCGGCCTCGCGGTGGGCGCAATCGTCGCTGCCGCGGTGCTCGTGGCGTTTGTCCTGTTCAGCGGCGACGGCGGCTATCAGGTGACGGCCCGCTTCCTGAACGCCGCGCACTGGTGCCCGGCAACGAGGTCTACGTGGGCGGCGTCTCGGCGGGAACGGTGGAGGACATCCAGATCACCCAGGACGGCCAGGCCGACGTCAAGGTGCAGATGAAGGACAAGTACGCGCCCCTGCGCCAGGGCACCCGGGCGATCATCAAGCAGCGCTCGCTGTCGGGGATAGCCAACCGCTACGCATCGAGCTGGGCGGCGGCACGAACCGGCCGATCTCGTCCGGAGGCCGGATCGGGGCCCAGTCGACCGAGACAGCGGTGGAGCTCGACCAGCTGTTCGACCTCTTCGACCCCGTCGCCCGCGTGGCGGTGCAGGACTTCTTCGAGGGCTCGGACAAGATGCTCCGGGGCAAGGGCCAGGAGCCCTCTGCGCCACCCCCGCCGGAGTAGCGGCTGCCGGGTGTCATGGCATCCCTGCTGCAACCTCCTCGCGGCACCGCCCGGGTGGACCGCCCCCCCTTTCTCGAGGGAACGGTCCTTCAGGGCGCCCGGCGGTGCTAGGCGCTGGCCAGGTCGCGCTCGGCGGCCTTGAGGACGCCCGCGCGGTTCTTGTGCGAGCGCTCGTAGGAGCGGACCTCCTTCGCGCGCTCGTCGTCACCCTCGCCCAGAACGGACTCGATCTCGGCGGCCGAGAGCTCGTCGTAGCCTGGCCACGGCTCGTCGCCGCGCAGCGACGTGATCTTGCTGAGGATCGTCGTCCGGTTCTCGTTCTTGCGCTCGTAGGAGTCGACCTTGGCCAGGTCGACCTGCGAGAGGTCGCCGAGCTTGCTCACGATCTCGTCGGCCGTGAGCTTGTCGTAGCCGGCGATGGCCAGATCGTCCTCTGAGGCCACGGCGCCCTTGACCTCCCCCTCGGCCTGCGCGACGCCCGGCACCTTGCGGGCCTGGCGCGCGCCGCGCTTGGCGCGGGCGGTGCCGCTGCGAGCGCTCTTCTTCGCCGTCTCACCGGCGACGCGCGCCGCGTCGGCCGCGCCCGTCTTCGAGACGTCGTAGGACCCGTTGCCGGCGACCTCAGCCTCGATCACCGCGTCGGTGAGCTTGGGGATCTCGTCGAGGACCTGCTTGAGCATCTTCTCCTCGTCTGCGCGGATCGAGGCGGCGAGGTCGGCCGTAGTGGCGTCGCCGACCCGGCGTGCAAAGCGCTCGAGCGCCGTGTAGGTCGCGATCTCGAGCGCTTCGGTGGCGCAGGAGTCCTTGGCGTTCTTGAGCACCTTCTCCTCCCCGCCGCTGCCGCGAACGAGGTCGAACGGGGTCTTGGCGAACGCGAGCACCTGGCCCAACACGCTTTCGGCCGCCCCGACCGCGACCCGCAGCGGGTTGCTGCCGTTGTCGAGATCCGCCAGTCGCTTCTCGATGCGCTCGGCGTGCTTGCCGGTTTCACCCAGATGCCTCTCGAGCCCGCTGCGGTAGGAGCCGCGGGGCGTCATCGCGATCTGGGACTGCAGCACGCGGCTTATGCCGACCTCGGTGGCATGGGCTTCGTTGAGGTATTGCACAACCTTCTGCTCGGACTGACTCATGGAGTCGGCCTCCTGTTCTTTGGCATGTCTGGAGCCCGCGCGGGGCGGGCAATGGTTCCGCCGCTGTGTCCACCGACCGGCGACCTGTGAGCCGGGCCGGGCGCGTCCTCTGTGAGGCTCACGGGCGGATTGAGGCGCAGAGCAGCGCTGCCGCGCCGGAACTGCTTGTCCTCGGTATGCCCCTCAACGGGAGCTCCCAAACCACCTTTAGATCCCGATCGCCTTCAGGTCTGCACCTGCGCAGAACGAGATGTCTCCGGTGCCGGTGAGGACCATCGCCCAGGCCTCGTCATCGGCCACAAAGGCCTCGGCGAGCAGTTGCGCCGTGGGACCGGTTACAGCCCTCGCGGTCATCTTGCCCCTCGCTGCCAGTGGGATGGGCTCACCCTCACGCCCGGGCCAAAAAAAAGCGCGTGGCCCCGGCGGGGAGCGCGGGGCCACGCACTGGGAGGGATCTGCACCGAGCATGCTGAGGCCCGGCGGAGCCTGGGGCGTTAAGAGGTGGAGAAGCCTCTAGTCCAGGAGCGCAGCCCGAGCGTTGGTCGGGCGAGCACCGCAGGCTCCGAACCCGCTACCAGCCGACGCGACGGCGCAGGTCGGCGGCCTTCTTGGCCTCCTTGCGCTTCTCGAGCTTCGACTGGATGACCGAGCCGACGATCACGACCAGAGTGAAGAAGAGGACCACCCCGAGCGAGAAGAAGGTGATGATCCGATCGTCGAGCTCGCCGAGGAGGCCCTCACCGTTGTCGGCGGCGATCACCAGCAGCGAATGCACCTCGGAAACCTTAGTCGAGAAGCGCCGGCCCGAGGTCGGTCGGCGAGCACCACAGGCTCGGTACGCATATCTTTGCCCTGTGCCCGACAAGCTCGATTGCATCGTCGAGATCCCCGCGGGGAGCCGGAACAAGTACGAGTGGGACCACGAGAAGCAGACGCTCAAGCTCGACCGCTTCCTGTTCTCGTCGGTGGTCTACCCCACCGACTACGGATTCTTCCCCGACACGCTGGGCCTGGACGGGGATCCGCTCGACGTCATGGTCTGCGTCTCGCACCCCACGTTCCCGGGCTGCCTGATCGAAGTGAAGCCGATCGCCCTCTTTCGGATGGAGGACGACCAGGGGGTCGACGACAAGGTCCTCGCCGTGCCCCTCACCGATCCCGGCTGGAACCACATGGAGGAGCTGGAGGACCTGCCGAAGCAGCTCAAGGACGAGATCGCGCACTTCTTCTCGATCTACAAGGATCTCGAGCAGAAGCGGGTCGAGGTCGACGGCTGGTACTCCCGCCGGGAGGCCTGGGACGAGATCGAGGCTTCGCGAAAGCGCCACCGCGAGAACTTCGGGAGGGACCAGTTCGGCGGCGAGGCCGTCGAGTCGCCGGATCCCACCCGCTCTGAGTAGCGCCCCCGTCTAGGGTCCGCGCCGCCGTGTCGCTCTTCGAGGCCATCGTCCTCGGGATGGTCCAGGGGCTGACCGAGTTCCTGCCCGTCTCGAGCACCGCGCACCTGCGCATCGTCCCCGCGTTCGCCGGCTGGGAGGATCCCGGGGCCGCGTTCACGGCGGTGACCCAGCTGGGGACCATGGCTGCCGTGGTCATCTACTTCCGCTCCGACCTCCTGCGCATCGGGCGGACCTGGTCCCGCAGCCTGCGCGATCCTTCGCTGCGCGGCTCGCTCGACGCTCGTCTGGGCTGGTACATCCTGGTCGGCACGATCCCGATCGGCATCTTCGGCCTGGCCTTCAAGGACCAGATAGAGAGTGGCGCCCGCGACCTCTACCTGATCGGCTCCATGCTCATCCTGCTCGGCCTCGTTCTGCTCGCCGCCGAGCGGTTGGGCAAGCGGAGCCGCCAGATCGAGGACATAACCACCCGCGACGGCGTGGGAATGGGCTTCGCCCAGGCGCTCGCGCTCGTACCCGGGGTCTCCCGTTCGGGCGCGACCATCACGGCGGGCCTCTTCCTCGGCCTGGACCGCGAGGCCGCCGCGCGCTTTTCCTTCCTGCTCTCGATCCCTGCGGTGGTGCTCAGTGGGGCGCTGGAGCTGGGGACCATCCTGAGCGGGGAGGACGACCGCACCGGCCCAGGCGCCCTGGTGGTGGCCACGGTGCTCGCCTTCGCCTCCGGGTACGTGGCGATCGCCGGGCTGCTGCGCTTCCTCACCACGCACTCGACGGTGGTGTTCGTCGTCTACCGGGTGGTGCTCGGCGTGGTGGTGCTGGTGCTCACGGCCAGCGGCGCCATCTCCTAGAACACGATCGAGCGGCGGTGCTCGGCCGGCCAACGCTCGGCCGGCCTGTGCTCAGGCGCTAGTTTTCGGCACATGCCACTCTGGGCCAAGTTCGGGATCGTCGCTCTGGTGGCGCTGGCCTTGACGGCGCTGCCCGGTGGCGAGACCACCCTCAACGCTGTGCTCACGATCCTCACGATTGCCTTCTTCGTGGCCATCGGGATGCTGGGCGTGCGCCTCTTTCGCCAAAGCCGGACGACCATCGAGTCCCTCGAGGACCGTCAGCGACGCGTGCTCTACGGCTCGATCGGGCTGGCGTTCCTGACCTTCACCGCCACCAACCGCCTGTTCGACGAAGGCGGCCTCGGCGTGCTGGCCTGGCTGGCCCTGATCGGGCTCGCCACCTACGGGATCTTCTGGGTCTGGACCCAGTACCGCAAGTACGCCATCTAGGCGGTTGCACCAGCGCACCGAATGACCGGCGGGCTGGCTGTGTCATCGGGCCCTCACGTGCAGAGCACGCTTCGTGCCCTCTTTCCTTGCCAGGCTTGGTCCTCGGCGCGCTGGAGCGACCGCCGCACGCGGCTCCCGGTGCCACCTTCTTGACG
>JALZII010000028.1 GCA_030860365.1 Actinomycetota bacterium | reverse complement strand
CAACATGCGCGACGGAGCATTCGAGCTGTTCACCGCGAAGTCGGTGATCCTCGCCACCGGCGGCAACGGCCAGCTGTTTATCCCCACCACCAACGCGCTCATCTGCACCGGGGACGGGATCGCCATGGCCTACCGGATCGGCGCCCCGCTCATGGACATGGAGATGATCCAGTACCACCCCACCACGCTGGCCGGGCTCGGGCTATTGATCACCGAGGGCGCCCGGGGCGAGGGTGCCCACCTCTACAACGCCGACGGCGAGCGCTTCATGGAGCGCTACGCGCCCAACAAGATGGAGCTGGCCTCGCGCGACGTGGTCTCGCGCGCCGAGCAGACCGAGATCAACGAGGGCCGCGGCTTTCCCGACGGCACCGTCGCCCTCGACATCACGGTGGTGCCGCGCAAGCGCATCCACGAGGCGCTGCGCGAGATCCTCAACGTGGGCCGTGACTTCGCGGGGGTCGACATCACCAGGGAGCCGATCCACATCAAGCCGGGCAACCACTACGCGATGGGCGGCGTGAAGAGCGACACCGACGGCCTGACCTCGATCCCCGGCCTCTACGCCGTCGGCGAGTGCGCCTGCGTGTCGGTGCACGGCGGCAACCGCCTGGGCGCGAACTCGCTGCTGGACACATTGATCTTCGGCCGCCGCGCCGGCGCCCACGCCGGCAGGCGCTCCAAGGGCTCGCCCATGCCGCAGCCCAGCCGCGCCTCGCTGGACGACGAGGAAGCCCGCATCCGGGCCATCTTCGACCGCGAGCGCTCCGGGCGCCGGGTCTCGGAGATCAAGGCCGAGCTGGGCGCCACGATGGACGAGAAGTGCTCCGTCTATCGCGACGAGGAAGGTCTGCGCGAGGCGCTGGAGGTGATCGTCCGGCTCAGGGAGGAGGCAAAGGTGGCCACCGTGGACGACCGCGGCACGATCTTCAACCAGGACCTGCTCGGGGCGCTGGAGCTCCAGTTCATGATCGACAACGCCGAGACCATCCTCGTCTCGGCGATCGAGCGAAGGGAGTCGCGCGGAGCGCAGTACCGCACCGACTTCCCCGACCGAAACGACGTCGACTGGCTCAAGCACATCACCGTGCAGCCCAACGGCGACGGCGACACCCCGGAGATCGAGTACTCCGAGGTTACGATGACCCAGTGGGAGCCCGAGGAGCGGACATACTGACGGATGGAAGTCGCTCCTGACCATGGCTGAAGCTCAAGAATTCACCCTGAAGGTCCGCCGCTTCGACCCCGAGTCGGGTGAGCAGGCCCACTGGCAGGACTTCGGCGTCGAGCTCGACCCCGACCGTTCGGTGCTCGACGGCATCCTCCAGGTCAAGGACCGCGAGGACGCCTCACTGGCGATCCGCTGCTCGTGCCGGGCGGCCATCTGCGGCTCCTGCGGCGTTCGCATCAACGGCAAGTCCGCGCTGGCCTGCAACACCCGCCTCTCCGACGCCAAGGAGACCTCGCTCAACGGGGCGATCACGGTGGAGCCCATGGGCTGCATGCCCGTGATCAAGGACCTGATCGTGGACATGGACGCCGTTCACTGGAAGAAGATCCAGCGGGTGGTCCCGTGGCTGCTGCCCGAGGGCGAGCCGCCCGAGCGCGAGTACATCGTGCCCGCCGAAGCCATGATCGACGTGACGCAGTCAATGGCCTGCATCCAGTGCGGCGTCTGTGTCAGCGCCTGCCTGTCGCTGGAGGTCGACCCGGAGTTCATCGGGCCGGCTGCGCTGGCCAAGGCCTACCGCTTCGTGGGCGACCCGCGCGACGACCACACCGAGGAGCGCCTGCGAGACCTCGCCGAGGACCCGCACGGGATCTACGACTGCACCCACTGCTTCGCCTGCATCGAGGTCTGCCCCAAGGACGTGGCGCCGATGTCGCAGATCATGCGCCTGCGCCGGCGGGCCACGGCCGACTACGGGATCAAGGACTCCAACAACGGCTACGGCCACGAGAAGGGCTTCGTGGACATCATCGAGAGGTGGGGCACCCTCCACGAGGCCCAGCTGCTGCCCCGCTCCTTCGGCCAGGGCAGCGCGATTCGCGGCCAGGTCGAGCCCGGCGCCGTCAAGCAGCTGCTGCGCGACATGCCCACGGCGCTGCGCGGGCTGCGGGCGGGCAAGATCACCCCCAAGAAGGCGCTCATGCACCCCAAGCTCCCCGGACAGAAGAACGTCCGGCGCATCTACGAGGAGATCGAGGGCAAGCAGGAGCGCCTGGAGCTGAACCTGTACATCGTCGGCGACGAGGGCGAGCAGGCCGAGGGCGCCCAGGCCGAGGGAAGCGGAGAGGCTTGAAGCTCGCCTACTGGCCCGGCTGCGTCTCGCGCGGCTTCACCCCCGAGCTGCACGGCTCGATGGAGCTCGTCGCGCCCAAGCTGGACCTCGAGCTGGTCGAGCTCGACCGCGCGAACTGCTGCGGCGCCGGCGTGATCGCCGAGCACAACCAGGAGCTCGTCGACACGCTGAACGCCCGCACCTTCGCCATGGCCCAGGAAGTGGACGGCGCGGCGGGCATGATGAACATCTGCTCGACCTGCCAGGGCGCGCAGTCGGAGTGCCAGGAGCGCCTGGACGCCGACTCGGCCTACCGCGAGCACATCAACTCGAACCTCGACGCCGAGGGCCTCTCCTACGACCGCGACGGCACCTGGTGGAACAAGAACTTCCTCTGGCTGCTGGTGGAGGAGATCGGCCTCGACACCCTGCGCGAGAAGGTCGTCCGCCCCCTCGAGGGCCTCCGGGTCGCGCCCTTCTACGGCTGCTACATCGTGCGCCCCACCCGGCGCCTGGGCTTTGACGAGCACCCCGAGCGAAACCGCTACCTCGACATGCTGATCGAGGCTGTCGGGGGAGAGTCAGTCCACTACGCCGGCTCGCACAAGTGCTGCGGCTTCCCGGTGATCACCATGGCCCGCGCCACCTCGCTGCGCCAGGCCGGCCGCCACATGGCCGACGCCATAGACGCCGGCGCCGACTGTGTTGTCACGCCGTGCCCGCTCTGCCACCTCAACCTCGACCTGCAGCAGCCCGAGGCCGTGAAGTACGTGGAGCGCGACCTCGGCATGCCCGTCCTGCACCTGCCCCAGATGGTGGGCCTGGCGCTGGGCCTGGAGCCGGGCGAGCTCGGCATGGACAAGCACGTGGTCAAGACGACCGACGTGCAGCGCAAGGTCGCCGAGCTGGCGGCAGCGTAGGGCTCAGACGGGACCCCAAGGGCCGCCGATGTTGCGCTCGAAGGGCGAGCGGGGATCGTCGGGCTCAGGCGGCTCGGGCTCGGTCTCGACCGTCGCCGTGAGCGGGTCGATTCGCTTCCCGGGGGGCAGCGCGATCTTCACCACCTCCCACTGACCCGCGCGCTCCCGCGCCAGCCAGTGATGGCTATCGCGGTCGGGGTGCTCGGTGCTGAGGCGGCGCGCTTCGGCCTCTGCCTCCTCGCGACTCATGCAGCGATGGTACGGGTAATCATCATGGCCCACGAAGCCATTCACGGGGTGGGCTGCGGCGACCGCCTGGTCCGCGACCACCCGACCGACGTGGGCGCCGAGGTGCTCCCGGCCGGGGCGGCTTAGCCCCTCAGCCCCTCAGGCGAACACCAGCACCGCCACCAGCACCAGCAGGGCGACTCCGACCCCCAGGGCGGCCACCTCGAGCATCTTGCGACCGTTCCAGAACCCCGGGTCGGCGCGGTCGGCGGTGTAGCGGCCCTCGGGCGGCTCGCCCACCCAGTCGTCGTCGTCCCAGTCGGGTTGTCGCGCCATGCACCGACGGTAGCTCACCGCTGCGTTCCGCGGGCCCGCGCCGGCCGACCCCAGAAACGAGAAAACCGACCAGTGGCTGGTCGGCTCTCGTGTTAGGCGTACCCCATTCCGCCCTTGGGAAGTTCTTTGTGACTGCGGGAAAGCTTGCTGGCGATTCTCCTTGAAACCAGCGGTTTTTCCCTCCCCTCGGCGGAGTGATCTTCGGAGTAGGAGGGGGGCGGGATCCCGGGGTAGGTGGGGGGTGAGAAAACGGGGTAGGTAACGCTCACCCTCCTCACCCCCGAACGCGTAGACTGCCAGCGTGGCCGCGTGGGTGACCGTCGTCATGGCGAAGTTCGAGGACCTGGTGGCCCTCGGCCTGCGCCAGCTGATCTCCGAGGACCCGAACCTGGAGCTGGTCTCGGCCGACGTCCCGCCGGCCGACCTCGACGCGGCGGTCGAGCACCTGGACCCCTCGGTGGTGCTGCTGAACTTCGGCTCCCTGGGGGGGCCGGCCCAGGTCTACCAGCTCCACCGGGCCCACCCCGCCGCGCGCTTCGTTGTACTGGCCAACCGCCCGACCGCCGCCGAGTGCAATCAGATGCTCGGCTTCGGCGCCACCGCGTGCCTATCCAAGGAGACCGAGGGGCGCGACGTGGTCAACGCCATCCACCTGGCTTCGCGCGGCATGCACGTGCTGCCTCGCTCGGCGGCCGCCGGAGGCGGCGCCAGCAGCCTCGGCGTCGAGGGCTCGGACCTGCTCACGCCCCGCGAGGCCGATGTGCTCGAGCTCCTCCAGGAGGGCGCCACCAACGCCCAGCTGGCCCACTCGCTCTCGATCGGCATCGAGACCGTGCGCACCCACGCACGCAACATCTACCGCAAGCTCGGCATCTCCTCGCGGCGCGACCTCGCCCGTCTCACCCGCACCGACGCCCTCGTGATCGACGACTCGCCCGGCCGGCCGGGCTAATACATCCGGCCGGAGGGCCCCCTCAGACGGCGGCCGGCCGACCCCGCAGGAGCCCGCGCTCTACGAGCAGCTCGGCCAGCTGCACGGCGTTGGTGGCCGCGCCCTTGCGCAGGTTGTCGCCCACCACCCAGAGGTTCAGGCAGCGCTCGTGCGAGGGATCGCGACGGATGCGACCCACCAGGACGTCGTCGCGCCCCGCCGCGTCCACCGCCAGCGGGTAGAGGCCGTCGCCGGGGTCGTCGACGACCACCACTCCCGGCGCCGAGGACAGCAGGTCGCGGCACTCGTCGGGAGCCAGCGGCTCGCGCGTCTGAACGTTGAGCGACTCCGAGTGGCCGGTGTAGACGGGCACGCGCGCGCAGGTGGCGGACACGCCGAGGCCCGGTGCGTCGAGGATCTTCCGCGTCTCGGCCATCATCTTGCGCTCCTCGGTGGAGTAGTCGTCCCCGTCCTTGAACGTCTCCACCTGCGGCAGCACGTTGAAGGCGATCTGGTGGGGGTAGACCACGGGAACGGGCAGCTCCTGGGCGTCGAGCACCGCGGCCGCCTGGCCGTGGAGCTCCTCCACCGCGCGCTGGCCGGTGCCCGAGACCGACTGGTAGGTCGAGACCACCAGCCGCTCGATGCCCGCCGCGTCGAGGATGGGCTTCAACGCCACGACCATCTGCATCGTCGAGCAGTTGGGGTTGGCCACGATCCCGCGGTGGCCCTCGAGGGCGTCGGGGTTGACCTCGGCCACCACCAGGGGCACCTCGTCCTTCATCCGCCAAAACGACGAGTTGTCCACCACCACCGCGCCTTCTTCGGCGAAGCGGGGCCCCCACTCCTCGCTCACACCCGACCCGGCGGAGAACAGCGCGAGGTCGAAGCCGAGGATCGACTCGTCGGACAGCGCCCGGGCCGTCAGCGTCCGGTCGCCCCAGTCGATGATCCGGCCCGCCGAGCGCTCGGAGGCGAAGGGCACCACCTCGTCGGCGGCGAACGAGCGCTCGTTCATCACGCCGAGGATCGTCGAGCCCACAGCGCCGGTGGCGCCCACCACGGCGACCCTCACGTGACCACCGGCCGGTGGACGCCGGTCACGTCCTCGGGGTGCACCGCGTTGTGGCCCAGCTCGAAGGCGGCGTGCAGCTCGCGCACCGCGGTCTCCACGTGCTCCTCGCGCACCACGCAGGAGATCTTGATCGGGGAGGTGGTGATCATCTTGATGTTCACGCCCGCCTCGCCCAGCGTGGTGAAAGCCTTGGCTGCCACGCCCGGATGGCTGCGCATGCCGGCGCCGACCAGCGAGACCTTCCCCACCAGCTCGTCGGTCTGCAGGCTCGCGAAGCCGAGCTCCTGGCGGAGCGGGCCGAGGGCGTCGCGGGCGGCCTCCAGGTCCTCGCGCGGCACGGTCACCGACATGTCGGCCTGCCGGCCCTCGGTGATCGGCTCGTTCTGGACGAACATGTCCACGTTCACGTTGGCCGCCGCGAGCGCGCCCGCCACGCGACCGGCTATCCCCGGCCGGTCGGGCAGCCCCAGGAGGGTCACCCGCGCCTCGGCGGTCGAGTGGGTGACGGCGGTGATGAGCGGTCGTTCCATCGTGCGGGCCTCGTCCTCGACCACCGTACCTGGCCTGTCGTCGAAGCTGGAGCGGCAGTGGATGCTCACGCCGTGGTTGCGGGCGTACTCCACCGCGCGCAGCTGGAGCACGCGGGCACCCGAGGCCGACATCTCGAGCATCTCCTCGAAGGTCACCACCGGCAGCTTGCGGGCCCCGGGCACGATGCGCGGGTCGGCGCTGAACACCCCCGAGACGTCGGTGTAGATCTCGCACACCTCCGCGCCGAGGGCCGCCGCCAGGGCCACGGCGGTGGTGTCCGATCCGCCGCGCCCCAGCGTGGTCACATCAGAAGCGACCGACACCCCCTGGAACCCGGCCACCAGCACGATCTTGCCCTCGTCGAGGCCCTTGCTGATGCGGTCGGCCCTCACGTCGAGGATCCGCGCGCGCGTGTGCGAGGTGTCGGTGACGATGCCGGCCTGGGAGCCGGTGAGCGAGATGGCCTCGTGGCCGAGGTCGGTGATCACCATGGCCGCCAGCGCGCACGACTCCCGCTCGCCGATGGAGAGGAGCATGTCCATCTCACGCGGGTTCGGGCGCGGAGAGACCTCGTAGGCCTTGGCCACGAGCTCGTCGGTGGTCTTGCCGCGGGCCGAGAGGACGGCCACCACGCGGGTGCCGCTCTCGGCCAGCGCGACGATGCGCTTGGCTGCACGGGTGAGCCGCTCCGCGTCGGCCACCGAGGTGCCTCCGAACTTCATCACCACGGTCTGGGCGGCGTCGGGCACGGCTTGGAAAGATAGCCTCGGGCAGCGGTGGATCTGAGGCGCCTCCTCTCACAGCTGCGTCCCCTTGCTCCGTATCGAGGCGCGGCCCTCATCGCGCTCCTGGCGGTGGCGATCGGCGCGGCGACGATCGGGGCCCGCACCGGGCGGGACGGGCCCGAGGAGAAGGGCCCGGTGCCCCAAGCCGGCGGGCGCTCCCAGGGCGAGCGGGACACCTCCTTCCTGGCGCGCATCGTCCCCCCGCCGGGCGAGCAGGCCACCGGCGGCGCCCGGGTTCCCCGCACGGTGGGCGACCTGGTGCGCCGGCTCCCGCTCGAGCGAAAGATCGCGCAGCTCCTGCTCGTCGGCTTCCAGGGCAAGGACCTCACCTCACCCGTGTTCCGCCAGCTGCGCCGGCTCGACCTGGGCGGGGTCATCATCGACCGCCAGAACTACGGAGGGCCCCAGACCCTCGGCTCGCTGGCCGGCGAGGCCCGCGTGGTGGCCGCGCAGGTGCGCCACGTGCCCCCGTGGGTGATGGCCGCCCAGGAGGGGGGCGAGTTCTCGCCGTTCCGCGATCTGCCGCCCGCCGGCAGCCCGGCGGACATCGCCACCGCCGCCGATGCGGGGCGCACGGCGGCGCTGACGGGCAGGACCCTGCGCGACCTCGGCGTGACGGGAATCCTGGCCCCCGTGATCGACGTGGGAACAGAGACCGAGCCTGCGCTCGGCGCGCGCGTGTACTCGGACGATCCCGGCCGCGTCGCCCGGTTCGGGATCGAGACGGTGAGAGCCTACGACCGCCGGCGGATGTTCTCCGCGGTCAAGCACTTCCCCGGCCTCGGCACCGCGAACCAATCGACCGAGGAGGGGCCGGCGCAGGTCGGGCTGACCGATGTGGAGCTCGAGGACCGCGACCTGGTCCCCTTCCGCGCGGCCTTCCAGGCCGGCGCGCCCGGTGTCGTGCTCTCGAACGGCCTCTACGCCACGGACAGCTTCACGGTGCCCGGCTCCCTTTCCCGCAAGATCGCCACCGACCTCCTTCGGGGCAAGCTGAAGTTCCGGGGTGTGGCCATCACCGACGACCTGGCCGACCCGGGGGTCACCGCGCTCGAGTCGGTCCCCGACGCCGCGGTCAAGGCCATCGGCGCGGGCGCGGACATGCTCTGGATATCGGGCTCGGCGGGCGACCAGCAGGCCGCCTACGTGGCGGTGCTGCGGGCGGTCAAGCGCAAGCGCATCTCCCGAGCGCGCGTCGACGAGGCAGTGGGACGCATCCTCTCCGCGAAGCGCCGCTTCGGCCTGATCCGGTGAACCTCGGCCGGAGCTCCCGCTAGAGAGCGGTCCGCGAGCGCAGCGCGCGGCCGAGGGTGATCTCGTCGGCGTACTCGAGGTCCGAGCCCACGGGCAGGCCGCTGGCCAGGCGGGTCACCGCCACCTCGGGCGCCCGCTCGCGCACCGCGTCGGCCAGGTAGAGCGCAGTTGCCTCGCCGGTGGTGGTGGCGTTGGTGGCGATCACCAGCTCGCGCACGCCGTCGCCGGCCACCCGCGAGAGCAGCTCGGTCACGTGCAGGTCCTCGGGGTCGACCCCGTCCATCGGCGACAGCGCGCCGCCCAGCACGTGGTAGCGCCCTCGAAACTCGTTGGTGCGCTCGACGGGGATCACGTCCCCGGGCTCCTCGACCACGCAGATCACGTGCGCCTCGCGGCGCTCGTCCTGGCAGATGCGGCAGGTGGCCTCGGTGGCGAGGTTGAAGCAGACCTCGCACTCACCGACCGTCTCCTTGACCTCGCGGATGGCGTCGGCCAATGGGAGAGCCTGGTCGTCGGCCACGCGCAGCAGGTGGAAGGCCAGGCGCTGGGCGGTGCGCTGCCCGACGCCGGGAAGGCGAGCGAGCTCGGTGATCAGGCGGTTGACGGGTGGTGCGAACAACCTGCCGCCGAGGCTAGAGTCCGACCTAGAGGCCGGGCAGCCCCATCCCGCCGAGGCCGCCCGTTGCCGCCCCCATCTTCGAGGCCGCGAGCTCCTGGGCCGAGCGCAGGGCCTCGCTGACTGCGGCGGTGACCATGTCCTGCAGCAGTTCCACGTCGTCGGGGTCGACGGCCTCGGGGTCGATCTTCAGCTCCTTGAGCTCGAGGTCGCCGCTCATCCTCACGGTCACCATGCCACCGCCGGCGGTGGCCTCGACGACCTCGTCCTTCAGCGACTCCTGGGCCTTGGCCACCTCGGCCTGCATGGCCTGGACCTGCTTCATCATCTGGTTCATGTTCGGCTGCTGAGGCATCAGGTGTGCTCCTCGTCGTCGTCGAAGACCTCTTCGGCGGCCAGGTTGGCCTTGAGCCGCGCGATCAGCTCCTCCTCGCTGAGCACGGCGGGCGCCGCCACCGGCCCGCCCAGCTCGAAGCCCAACGACAGCGACTGGCCGGTGAGCCCTCGCACTGCGCCACGCAGCAGCTCGCCGTTGGCCTCGGCCTTCTTGCGCATGAAGGAGGCGCCCTCGGCAAAGGCCACCGTGAGCCTCTCCCCCTCGAGCGAGGAGGGCCTGGCCTCCAGCAGCACCGCGGCCACCATCTCGTTGCTCTCGCGCACCGCCTCGCACAGAGCGGGCCACAGCTCGCAGATCCGCTCGAAGCTCAACGTGGCCGAGATCGGCTCGGGCTCCGGCTCCTCGGCCACGGCCGCTACGGCGCCCGCCGGACCGGCGCTCCTCGCCGCGCTCGCCATCGGCGCCTCGGTGGCCACCACGCTGGCGCCCTGCGGCGGCGGGGCTGTCGCTCGCGGTCGCTCGTCGCCCGCGCCCTGCGAGCCGGCAGCCGACCCGGTCAGGCGGCCCTCGAGCTGCTCGATGCGGAACATCAGCGCCTGGAGCGAGGCGTCGGCCTGGGGCTGGGTCGCCTTGAGCAGCGCCACCTCGAGCTGGATGAGCGGCTCCGA
>JALZII010000025.1 GCA_030860365.1 Actinomycetota bacterium | reverse complement strand
CTGGGCGTGCGCTTCTACCTCCCGCCCGACGACGTCCGTCGCGATCTGCTCGAGCCAAGCGACACCGAGACGGTCTGCCCCTACAAGGGGACGGCCAGTTGGTGGTCGCTGAGCCTCGACGGCAAGCGGATCGAGGACGCCGCCTGGAGCTATCCCGATCCGCTTGACGAGACGCTGGAGGCATGCGACCACATCTCGTTCGCCGGCGAGGGCATCGCAGTCGAGGTGGACGGCGAGCTGGTGGAGTGAAGGCACCGCGACTGGCGGTGGTGCTCGCCATGGCCGCGCTGGCGGTGGGCGTGGCGATGCCGCTGCTGGCGGGGTCGGACACGAGCGCTCAGCAGGCCCGGGTGCTGGTGATCAGCGAAGCACGCGGCTACCGGCACGCCTCGATTCCCGACCAGGTGCGCTTCCTGCGCAGCCTCGGCCGTCGAAGCCGGCGCTTCGACGTCGTGCACCTGCGGCGGGCGTCCGACCTCACCAAGAAGGACCTGGCCGCCTCGAAGGCCGTGGTGTTCGCGAGCACCACCGGCGAGCTGGCGATCGACGATGAGACCAGGCAGGCTTTCATCGACTTCGTCAAGGACGGTGGAGCGCTGATCGGCCTCCACTCTGCGGCCAACACTTTCGACCGCTGGCCGCGCTTCCAGCGCCTGCTCGGGGCGGGCTTCGAACGCCACCCACCGGCGCAGGTCGGGCGGTTGGAGGTAGCCAACCGCCGTCACCCCTCGACCCGCGGCCTACCCCGAGCCTTCCGGATCCGCGACGAGTTCTACGAGTTCAAGACCTCACCCCGGCGCCGGGCGCGCGTCCTGCTTCGAGCCGACCCCGAGAGCATCGGCGGAGAGACCCGCCGCGACCTTCCGCTCGTCTGGTGTCGCCGCGAGGGACGCGGCCGGGTCTTCTACAGCGGCCTGGGCCACTTCGGAGGTGCATGGCGCTCGGACCGCCGCCTGCGCCGCCTCGTCGACGGCGGCCTGCGCTGGAGCCTCGGCCTGTCGAGGGGCCCCTGCAGCTGACCGCCGCGGAGGACCGTCCAGTCAGCGAGGCTCGCCGAGAGCCTGACGTGCTCCTTGGATGGCGCCGTAGACTCGCGGGAGCACAAGGGGGCGTGGTCTAGGGGTCAGGACGTCTGCCTTTCACGCAGAAGATCGCGGGTTCGAATCCCGCCGCCCCTATCGGCGAGCAGCGAGCAGCCCGCCGCGAACACCAGCAGCCCTCCCGCCACGCCTGGCCAATGCCCGCCCGCCAGGCTGAGCAGCGTTCCCGCGAGTCCACCAGCCAGCGCCGCCGCCAGCACGGGCCAAACCGCCAGCGAGAGCACGCGCGCCGTGAAGGCCGCGCACAGGGCCCAGGCGCCCGGCCCCGCCACGAAGCCGAAGTCGCGGAAGAAGCCCTTGGGCAGGGGCAGCGCGACGAGGAGCAGGGAGAGCAGCGCCACAGCTGCGGCCTGGATCACGAGCGCCTGCCAGAACACCTTCCCGCTCACCCCGTCGATGGTAGGCGTGAGGAAGGCCGAAGTAGGGGAAAGGGGGCGGGTGATCGCGGTGGCCCCCGTTGCCTGAGCCCGAGGTGGTCATCACGCCCTATCGCGACGGCCCCCTGCTCGTGCGCGGCCCCTTCCGCATGCTCGACCAGAACGGAGCAGAGATCGAGGTCGGACGTGAGACGGTCGCGCTGTGTCGGTGTGGGCGCTCCCGACTGCGGCCCTTCTGCGACGGCACCCACAAGCTCACCCGCTTCCAGGCCCCCAGCGAGCCCGAGGACCGCTCCTGATCTACGCCGGTGTGGGCGCCAGCAGAGGCCGCAGCAGCGAGCTCTCGCCGCGGTCCCAGGCGGCCGACACGTGGCCGGCCCAGCGGGCGTCGAGCTCGGCCAGGGCGCGTGCGCCCCACAGGATGTCGGGCGCGACGTGGGGCTCCAGGCGGGCCAGGCCGCCGGCGAGGTCCACGGCGGCCACGTTCTCATGGACCGCGTCCGCTTCCACGTGCTCGTCGAAGAACTCGGTGGCCGTGCCCTCGAAGCCCAGGCGGCGCAGGCCCGAGGCGTAACGGCGGTTGGGGATGGAGGAAGTCATCTCGAACAGCGCGAGGTGCCCGACGATCGCCCCGCGCCAGCGGCGATGCAGCCCGAAGAACGACATCAGGTTCACGGTGGCCAGCGTCAGCCCGGGGATCTGGCCGAGGTAGGCCCCGTAGGCGGGGTCGAGCCCCATCGCCGCCATCGCCTCGGCGAACAGCTGGGCGTGGATTCGCTCGGGGCGACCACCTCCATACTCGTCGGCCTGGACCTCCACCAGGGCGGCCTTGGGCGGCCCGCTCAGGCGGGGTAAAGCCCAGGAATGCGGGTCGGCCTCCTTGAGCTGGTAGGCCGAGCGGTGCACGACGAACTCGAGCACCTGGTCGAGGGTCGCCTCGTGCTCGACGTATCGCGAGAGGGAGGGCCCGTCGTCGGCGTCCGCGACGGCCCGCAGTGCCAGGTCCATCTCCTCGGGCGCCACGGTCTCGCCGGGGGAGCCGGCCGCATCCAGCAGCGCGGCCTCGAAGATGCGCTCCAGGGAGGCGCGCAGGCCGAGGAGGCTCGGCTCCCACTCCCAGCCCTCGTCGACGCCGTCGAACCCGCGGTAGTGCAGCTCGTAGAGCAGGTAGAGCGAGAGCTGCAGGTCCTCGTCGGCAAGAGGGTCGGCCGGAGCGGGCAGAGCCGCGGACGCGAGCTCGCACGGGGGGCGGCGCAACTCGTCGATCAGGCGCTCGCTGCCGGGGCCTCGGGGAGCGGGGAGCGACGGCATCGCATCCTCTTACCCGCCCTCTCGCCGGTCACGCATCGTCGAGAAACCTTTCGGCAAGCCATCCGGCCAGCGCGCGGGCGCCATCGCCGGCCGCCACCTCACGCTGGGCCGATGCTCCGTTGCGCTCTACGAGCGCGCGGGCGGCGGTGAGCTGCTCGACGCATCCGAGCTCGGCGGCTGCCGGCTCCAGCTCGTCGAGCAGGTGGTGGAGGCGGTCGCGCGTGGGGCGGCGGTGGCCGGTCTTCAGGTCGGCGAGGCTCCCCTCCACGCCCCAGCGCAGCGCCGACCAGCGGTTCTCGCCGATCCGCCAGCTGTTCGCCACTTCGAGCGCCTCTCCGGCGTCGTGGCGCCCGGCCAGCCAACCCACCAGCGAGTGAGCCACCGCGGCGATCGCGCCGGCGTCGCGCAGGGTGGTCTGCGAGTCGGGCACCCGCAGCTCCAGCGTGCCAAAGGAGGGGTGGGGACGAAGCTCCCACCACCAGCGCCGCGGCTCGGGCACCGTGGCCGAGGCCAAACCCCAGCGAAGCTCGTCGGCGAAGGCCTCCCAGCTCGAGATCATGGGTGGGATCCCTTGGCGAGGCAGGGCCTCGGCGAGCTTGGGCCGGATCGAAGCCAAGCCGCTGTCGCGTCCGGTGTGCCAGGGAGCATTCGCGGCCAGGGCGGCCAGCTCGGGCAGGTAGGAGCGCAGCGCGTTGTAGACCGCGAGCGCGCGTTCGGGCCCGCCGACGGCCACGTGCACCTGCAGCGCGCACACGAGCTGCCGGCGCGCCGCCGGCCCATAGTCGGCCAGGGTGCGCTCGTAGCGCTCGCCGCTGTTGAGCACCCCATCCACTGCCGCGAACGGGTGGACTCCCGCGCACGCCGGCCGGGCGAGCCCCGAGGACGCCTCGACCAGCGCATGTCGTCCGGCGGTCAGATCCGCGAGCGCCTCTTCGACCGTGGCGGCCGGGGCCACGGTGATCTCCACCTGCGAAGCGGGCAGCTCGAGCTTCAGCGGCGCGCTCGGCAAGGCCGCCGCGAGCACCTCGCGGGCGACCGGCGCCAGGTCGAGGGTGCCGGGCTCGAGGAGCATCACCTCCTCCTCCAGGCCCAGGCTCATCGGGCGGCCCGGCGCGAACGCGGCCTCGAGCTCCTCGGCGGTGGGGGCGGATTGGTCGAGCGACATCGTTTCCGCCGAGGGCGGGCGGGAAAGGTACGGGCTGTGCGGATCGTCGCGCCCCCCGGCGTCTTCAGGCCCCGGTCGGACTCGTGGATGCTCGCCGAGGTGCTGCGCGAGGAGCTGCGTCCCGGCGCCTGGGTCCTCGACCTCTGCACCGGCAGCGGCGCCGTGGCCATCGCGGCTGCCCTGGCGGGCGCCGGGAGGGTGACGGCGGTGGACCTCTCCCGCCGAGCGGTGGCTGCCGCCCGGATCAACGCCAGGCTGAACGGCACGGGCCTGCGCGCGGTGCGCGGCAGCTTGTTCGAGCCGGTCGCCGATGAGCGTTTCGACCTGATCGTGGCCAACCCGCCCTACGTGCCGGCCGAGAACGTCGGCCCGCCGCGGGCCGCCGCCCGCACGTGGGACGCGGGCCCCGACGGCCGCGAGCTGCTCGATCCCCTGCTCGCCGAGGCGCCGTCACACCTCACGCCGGGGGGCGCCGTGCTCGTGGTGCATTCGTCTATCACCGGCGAGGATGCGACCTTCGCCGCCATGCGGCGCGTGGGACTCGAGCCCGAGGTCCTCAGGCGCGACCGCAGCCCGCTCGGCCCGCTTCACAGCGGGCGGGCCGAGACCCTGGAGCGCCGCGGCCTGATCACGCCCGGTCAGCGCGAGGAGGACGTGCTCGTGATCCGAGGGCGAGCGCCGCGATAGAAGAGGGTCAGGCCGGCGCGGAGGGTCGACCTCCCTCGGACTGACGGGGCCTACGGCGCCAAGTTCGGGCCTCGTGGCGCTAGAGTCGATGCAAGCACTTCGCTCGCTAGGCCATTTCCCCTCTCCTTCCGCGCGTTCCACCCAGAGGGGGCGAGAGAGGTTCGCATGGACAGGCACAACAAGAGCGCGGTGGTCCCCGCCGAGCGGCTGCAGGCCGCCAGGGAAGAGCGAGACCGCATCCGCGGCGAGCACGAGGCAGCGCGGGGATCGTCCGGCGAGCTGGCGGTTGCCGTCGAGCTCGAGCACCCGGTGGGGGCGCCGGAGGCGTGGCAGCGCTACGTCGGCAGGCACTACGGCGTATGAACGACCCCATGGACTCCGCCCAGTCCAATCCCGCCAAGCGGGGCGACGCCGCCTGGAAGGAAGCGAAGTCGCGGATCGCCGAGCGCAACGACAAGGTCCGAAAGGACGGCAAGGAGCGCCGCGAGGCCTACCAGCGCGAGAAGCAGGACCGTCGCCGGGTGGCCGACCGCCTGGAGCGCGCCGAGGTCTCTGCGGCAGACGAGAAGCGCCGGAAAGCCTGACGGCAGGCACCCCGCGCGCCTCTAGACTGGATCGCCCCTCGGGCGGTTAGCTCAGCTGGTAGAGCGCCTGCCTTACAAGCAGGAGGTCGCTGGTTCGAGCCCAGCACCGCCCACTGCCGCGAGGCGGCTCGTAGAGCGGGATTCGACGTTCTTGGCACCGCAGGCAG
>JALZII010000275.1 GCA_030860365.1 Actinomycetota bacterium | reverse complement strand
CGCCAGTCGCCGATCTCGTCGCGGAAGCGCTCGATCACCACCGTGCGGTCGCTGGGCAGCACGCGCGTGGCCTCGCGCTGCTCACGCAGGTAGGTGACGAGGTTGGCTGCCGCGCGCTCGTCGAGGTCGTTCTCGGCGGCCAGCTGCTCGGGCTCCTTGTCCACTGCTTCGCGGGCAAACGCGCCGATGGCGCGGCCGAGCTCCGCGGGACGGCCCACGCCGTCGCCCTTCCAGAACGGCAGGGCGCCGGGGGCTCCGGGCGCCGGCGTCACGATCACACGGTCGCGGGTGATCTCCTCGATGCGCCAGGTCGAGGCGCCGAGGAGGAAGGTCTGGCCCGGCCGGGCCTCGTAGACCATCTCCTCGTCGAGCTCGCCGACCCGCCGGCCATCGGGGAGGTGGACGCCGTACAGACCGCGGTCGGGGATCGTGCCCGCGTTGGTGACTGCCAGCTGCAGCGCGCCTTTGCGCGCGCGGACGGTGTCCTGCACGCGGTCCCAGACGATTCGCGGGCGCAGCTCGGAGAACTCCTCGGAGGGGTAGCGCCCGTCGAGCATGTCGAGCACCTGGTCGAGCAGCTCGCGGCTCAGCTCGGCGAAGGGGTATGCCCTGCGGACCACGTCGTGCAGCTCGCCGGCGCGCCACTCGTCGCCGCCGGCGGTCATCGCCACCACGTGCTGGGCGAGCACGTCCAGCGGGTTGCGTGGCACCACCGTGTGCTCGATCTCACCCGCCCGCATGCGCCGGGTGACCACCGTGCACTCGAGCAGGTCGGCGCGGAACTTGGGGAAGATCCGGCCCTTGGAGACCTCGCCCACGCCGTGCCCCGCGCGGCCGATGCGCTGCAGCCCGGCGGTCACCGACTTGGGCGACTCCACCTGCACGACGAGGTCCACCGCGCCCATGTCGATGCCGAGCTCCAGCGAGGAGGTGGCCACCAGGCACGGAAGCTCGCCGGACTTGAGCAGGTCCTCCACCACGAGGCGCTCCTCGCGAGCGAGCGAGCCGTGGTGCGCGCGGGCTATCTGGGCCGGCTCGCCGTCCTCTCCCGCCAGCTCGTTCAGCCGCACCGCCAGCCGCTCGGCGCCGCGCCGTGCGTTGACGAAGATGATCGTCGAGCGGTGCTCGCGCACCAGCTCGAGCAGCTGGGGATAGATCGCCGGCCAGATCGAGCGCCGCGACGCCGCGGCGCCGATGCCGTCGCCCGGGCCGATGCCGATCAGGTCGCCACCGCCGGCCGCCGTGCCCTGGCCGCCCACCGCGGGGTCAGTCACGTCGTGCTCTCCGGGCTCGCGCATGTCGTCCACTGGCACGCGGATCTCCAGGTCTAGCGGCTTGCGCTGTCCGGCGTCCACGATGCGGCAGTCGCGCCCCGCGCCCACGAGGAAGCGGCCGACCTCCTCCAGCGGCCGCTGCGTGGCCGAGAGCCCGATGCGCTGAAGGCCGCCGCCGGTCAGGTGCTCGAGACGCTCGAGGGTGAGCGCCAGGTGGGCACCGCGCTTGGTCTGCGCCACGGCGTGGATCTCGTCGACGATCAGCCACTCCACGTCGGTCAGCGTCTCCCGCGCGCGCGAGGTGACCATGAGGTAGAGCGACTCTGGCGTGGTGATGAGCACGTCGGGGGGGCGGCGCAGCATCTGCTGGCGCTCCTTCTGTGGCGTGTCCCCGGTGCGGATCGCCACCTCGATGTCGCCGCCGATCCCCTTCAGCGGCGCGCGCAGGTTCTTCTCCACGTCGTAGGAGAGGGCCTTCAGCGGCGAGACGTACACGAGGCGCGTGCGCCTCTCACCGGACGGCGGCTGGGCGACAAGCCGGTCCAATCCCCAGAGGAACGCGGCGAGCGTCTTCCCCGACCCGGTGGGAGCCGAGACGAGCACGTTCTCACCCTTGGCGATGGCCGGCCAGGCCTCGGATTGGGCGGCGGTGGGGGCCTCGAACGAACGCTCAAACCAGTCACGTACCTGGGGGGTGAACGATGCGAGCGGATCGGAGGCCATGCGACCTACAAACGTACTCGCCTGGGGGTCGGTGTCAGAAACGGGCCAAGGGTTACGCCCCTTCATGCACGATCTCCGAAATCCAGGTCAAAGTAGGATCGATTTCAACGAAGGGGAACGTCTGATCTCAAGTCGAGCTGCCAGCCACCGCCTATCGCCCGATGACTTGAGGGTTAGGTCGCCCCTGTTCACTCTCAAGGAGACCGCCGCTTATCTCGGAGTGCCTCGCACCACCGCGAGCTTCTGGGCGACGGCTGCCGGGGACAGGCCTCCTCTAATCACCCGTCGTGACGAAGGCGGGCGCGGAGCGTCGGTGCCCTTCATCGGCTTTGCTGAGGCCTATGTACTCTCAGCGCTCCGTGACGCGGGTGTCTCGATGCAGCGAATCCGACCGGCGGTAGAAAGGCTCGAGGCCGAGATCGGGATCGAGCACGCCTTGGCTTCAAAGAAGCTCTACACGGACGGCGTAGAGGTTCTCTACGACTACGCGGGCGGGGCCGAGGCAGGGGACCTCGTGGTCGTGCGAACACAGCAGCGTCCGTTCAGAGAGGTCATTCGCGACTACCTGAAGCGCATCGGCTACGCGCACGACGGCTGGGCGTCCTCGATCGCGCTTCCGCTGTACGGGCGGACTCAGGTGTTCGTCGACCCGACCGTGGGCTTCGGACAGCCCGTGGTTGCCCACGGCGGTGCTCGGGTGGAGGACCTGATCGAACGTTTCCAAGCCGGCGACACTGTCGCGGAGCTCGTGGACGACTTCGGCGTCCCCATCGAGGAGGTCGAAGACGTCATCCGAGTCGCCACTCGGCTCGCAGCCTGAGTTCTTCGTGGACCGCAGCCTCGGCAAAAGCATCGCCAATGGGCTGCGCGCTGCCGGACTGGTGGTGCACACGATGGCCTCGGTCTACTGCGAGGAGACGGCGGCGGGGCTCCCGGACGAGGTCTGGCTTCGAGACGCCGGTCACAAAGACTGGGTGGTGCTCACCGCCGACAAGGCCATTCGTCGACGGCCGGCCGAAAGGGACGCCCTAAACCATGCGGGAGTGCGCGTCTTCTGCATCACGAGCGGCCAGCTGCGAGGGAGGGACCAGCTCGCTCGCTTCACCGACAACCTGGCGGCAATCCTCAGGCGGGCGACCGAGCCGGGCCCGTGGATCTACGCGGTACACGCCGCCAGGATCGTGCGCCTCTACGGGTGAGCTGACACCGCTCGAGTGGGCGCGATTACGAAGCGTCAGTTCTCGCCGCGGGATGGCTCGGATCAGCGCGGCTGCCTCGTCGTCGTCGCGCCAAGGATCGGTGCGCTGTCGGTGAACTCGCCGCGGAGGTCGATCGAGTGGCCGGCGAAGGGCTCGAGCGAGCCGAAGTTCAGGTGCTCCTCGCGCACCGTGTTCTGCACGCCCGCCTTGCGGAGGTTCTCCAGGACGGTGGGGGCGAACGGTGCGCCGGCCTCCTGGACCTTTTCGGTCTCGGGGCGCTCCTCGAAGACGAACTGCGAGCGGTTGTGGCTCGGGCGGTCGAGGAGCAGGTCCACAGCGGGACTGCGGCGGCGGCACTGACGCACCGGCACCTCCTCGAGCACCTGCGCGTCCTGGGGCCAGCTTTCGGCCAGCTCGTGGCAGTAGACCCTGCTCGAGGTCGGCCAGCGCTCGCGGGCCTTGAGCGCGATATCGCCCTCGAGCGGAAGGTGCAGGAGGTAGGGCAGCGTGCTCTGGCCGTCGGGGTTCTCGGCCATCAGGAAGCCTGCACCGGGCACGACGCCCAGTATGCCGCCTAACGCGGCGGCGGGGCCTACTGTGGGCACGATGCGGCCGTTCCTCCTGCTCGCAGTGGCCGTGCTCGCCTTGGCGGGATGTGGTACCGACGATTCGCCGCGCCGGCGCGCTGAGGCAGACCCCCCGCCGGCAGATGAACCTCGCCTCGGCGAGGAGGGCTCGGACGCGCCGGACCGCGCAAGGCCCAAGGGGACGCTTGTCGCCGCGCTCGGCGACTCGATCACCGCCGGCTCTCCGCTCTGGGACCCCGACCCTTCGGTGCGCAGCTCACTCGGCTCCCGCCTCGACGCGCGAAGCCAATACGAGTTCTGGGCCAAGCGGCGTCTGCGGGGCGTGCGCTTTCGCAACTGCGGCGTCTTCGGGGAGCGCACGGACCAGATCGCGGCCCGCCTCGACGAGTGCACCCGCGACGCTCAGGTGCTGATCGTGCAGGGCGGCATCAACGACATCGCCCAGATGCGCCGCGTGAAGACCGCCGCGCGCACCCTGCGGGAGATGGTGAAGCGCGGCAAGGAGATGGGACTCGGGGTGGCCATCGTGGAGGTGCTGCCGTGGAACAACGGCTACCCGCTCGCCGCCCCCCGGATCAGGCGGCTCAATCGCGCAATAGCGGCGATCGGCCGAGAGGAGCGTATTCCCGTCTTTCCCTGGTACCGAGCGCTGGAGGACCCGGCCGCCAAGGGGCGCATGCGCGCTGACCTGACGGATGACGGCGACCATCCGTCCGTGGCGGGCTACCGGCGCTTGTCCGAGGACGTCGACTTGCCTTAGGGTCGCCCTCATGAACTCCCCTCGCGCTCGCCTGCTCGCTCTTGTCGCCGCCCTATTCGTCGGGATAGCCCTACCCGCGTGCGGTACCACCGACGACGCAAGCAAGATCCAAAGAGACGCGGAGCAGCTGCAAAAGGACGCGCAGAAGTCTGGCGACGAGATCAAGAAGGAGGCCGACGACGTCAAGAAGGCGGCCGAGGAAGGCAAGGACCCCGCGCAGATCCAGAAGGAAGCGCGCGATCTCGAGAAGAAGGGCCAGACCGAGGGCGAGCAACTGCGCAACAAAGGCGACCAGATCGAGAAGGACGCGCGCGAGGGGGTACCGGGCTACTAAGGCGCGCGAGAAGCCGCGGTACCGGGGCCTTTGCCCAGACCCCGATCTTCAAGCCGCCGCCACCTCGGCGTTGGTCCGAACGACCGCGAGCGCCTCGATCAGCTCTTCG
>JALZII010000274.1 GCA_030860365.1 Actinomycetota bacterium | reverse complement strand
GACCAAGAAGGGCAAGGACAGCTCGCCGCCACCCGACTCGGGCTCGTCGAGCGACACCAAGACCAAGAAGTCCGAGTCGTCGTCGTCATCGTCGAACGGCTCGAGCAGCAGCGACTCCTCGTCGTCTTCTTCTTCTTCCTCCTCCTCCTCCTCTTCTTCTTCTTCTTCTTCCTCGGACTAGCGGCCGTTCTGCAGACGGTCGACGGCGTCGCGGCGCTCGCCCTCGGGCACCACGAGGCTGCCCTGCGCCCCGCAGCCGAGACACGAAGGCCTCAGCACCTCTGAATCGCCGGTGCCGCCGAACGCCGCATCGGTCATCAGCGCGAGCAGGCCCGGCCCGTGGAGATCGGTCTTGAACGCACGCGGCGCCTTCCAGGCGGCCCAGGGGGCGCGAAAGAGGATCGCCGGCGAAGCTATCTGACCGCGCACGCCCGCGAGCAGCTGCTGCTGGCGCTCGGCGCGGTCGATGTCGTTCTCCGACGGTGCGCAGCGGTTCTTGCGCACCCGGGCCCAGCCGAGCGCCCGGCGGCCGGTGAGGTGGTTCTCGCCCTTCTTGAAGCGCAGACCCTTGTAGAAGTTGTCGAACGGCGGGGAGCAGATGCGCCGCTTGGCGGTCACGCTGACTCCGCCGATGGCGTCGATGAACTTCGGAAAGCCCTTGAAGTCGATCTCCATCAGGTGGTTGATCTTCAGGTCGTTGCCCAGAAACCGCTCGACGGTCTCGATCATCAGCGAACGGCCGCCGAGCGCGTATGCGGCATTGATCTTCTGGATGGAGTGGCCGGGGATCGCGGCTTGGGCGTCGCGGGGGATGGAGAGCCGGCGAAAGCCACCGAGGCTGGTGTGCAGGACCATGATCGTGTCCGCCCGGGCGGGCCCGGTCTGGCTCTTGTCGATCGAGTCGCCCGCCCGCGTGTCGGTGCCGATGACGAGCACGTTGCTTCCGGCGAGCAGGTTGCTCGAGCCCGACAGCGCGCGCTCGCTGCGCGGCGAGAGCCCGCCGTTGAGCTGGGCGCTGATCAGGAAGAGCGCCAGCGCGAAGAGAACCCAGGCGGCGAGTGCCGCCGCGATCCACTTCGCCACCCGCCCGGGTGTGACTTCCCGGCGCTCGCGGGGCTCCTTGGGCCCCTTGCCGCGCCCGCGCCGGCGCAGCCCGTCGAGCCCCCCCGAGCCGAGGCCCGCCAAGGGGTTGCGACGGGTCTTGTAGACCTTGTACTCCGGTGGGCCCCCGGGAGGCGAGTCGGCCACAGGGCCCCTTATAGCCGAGGAGCGCAGGCCGGGCGTTGGCCGGCCGAGCACCGCGGGCTCAGAAGCACCTATCGTCCGGCGATGCCGCTCAAGCGCGTCATCGGGATCGACGCGGGCGGCACGAAGCTGTTGGGCGGGGTAGTCGACCAGGACCTCGTGGTCCACCACCGGGTGCACCGCCGCTGGCGGGGAGCCGGCCGCGCGGAGACGCTGCGGATCGTCGTCGACGCGGTCGAGGAGATCCGCGGCGCTGCCCCCGACGTGGTGGGCGTGGGCTTCGGTATTCCCTCTTTGGTGGACTGGCGGCGAGGGGTATCGGTTGCCTCCGTCCACCTTCCGCTCGACGACGTTCCCTTCCGCGACCTCATGGCAGAGCGCCTGGGCCTGCCGGTCTGGCTCGACAACGACGTCAACGCCGCGGTGCTGGCCGAGCACCGCCACGGGGCGGCGCACGGGACCTCCCACGCGGTGATGCTCGCCCTGGGGACCGGGATCGGCGGGGGGCTCGTGCTCGACGGGCGGGTCTACCGCGGGGCGACCGGCGCGGCCGGCGAGCTGGGACACACCGTCGTGGACATCGACGGGCCGCCCTGCCCCTGCGGCGGACGCGGATGCCTCGAGGTGCTCGCCTCGGGCTCGGCGATCGGAATCGCCGGCACCGAGGCAGCGCGGGCGGCGCCGCGTTCGGCGCTGGGTCAGCGCCTGGAGGCAGACGGAGCCATCCGCGGCAGCTTTGTGACCGAGCTCGCCCACACGGGAGACGTGAACGCCGTGGAGGCGGTGGCCTCGGTGGGGCGGCGGCTGGGAGCCGGCCTGGTGAGCGTCCTGAACGCCCTCGATCCCGAGGTCGCGGTCATCGGAGGAGGCGCGGTGGCCGCCGGGGACCTGCTGCTCGACCCCGCGCGCGAGGTGCTTGCCGCGCAGGGCCTCGGGCCGGCGCGCATGCGGGTCGTGCCGGCACACTTCGGCGACGAGTCGGGAATGCTGGGCGCGGCGCTCCTCGCGCTGGAGGGCTCGGCTTGACCGGCGACGGCCGCCTGGTCGTCTGTCCTACGCCGATCGGGAACCTCGAGGACGTCACGCTGCGGGTCCTCTCCGCGCTGCGCGACGCCGACGTCGTGGCCTGCGAGGACACGCGGCGCACGCGGGTGCTGCTTGACCGCTACGGGGTCTCGGCGCGGCTGGTCTCCTACCACGAGCACAACGAGTCCTCGCGTGCCGCGGAGATGGTGGAGCGGATCCGCGGCGGTGACACCGTGGCGCTGGTCTCCGACGCCGGGATGCCGCTCGTCTCCGACCCCGGCTTCGTCCTGGTGCGCGCGTGCGTGGCCGCGGGCATGGCGGTGGAGGTGCTGCCCGGCCCCTCGGCCGCCCTGGCCGCCCTGGTCGCATCCGCGCTGCCGGCCGACCGCTGGCGCTTTGCCGGCTTCCTGCCGCGCAAGAAGGGCGAGCTGCGCGACGCCCTGTCGGGGCCCGGCGGGACGCTCGTGGCCTTTGAGTCCCCGCGTCGGGTCGCGACGACCCTTGCCGTGCTCGCCTCGCTGGACCCCGCGCGGCCCGTCGCGGTCTGCCGCGAGCTCACAAAGGCGCACGAGGAGGTGGTCCGAGGCGAGGCCGGCGCGCTCGCCGAGCGCTATGCCTCGGAGCCTCCGCGTGGCGAGGTGGTCC